>NZ_JBEZGQ010001434.1:0-1680 GCF_040650095.1 Actinoplanes sp. NPDC048791
GCCCGCCACGGGGTGGCCGCCCAGCTGATCACCACCGGCACCGCGCGGCCGCTGCTCCCGGAGATCGAGGCGACCCTGCTGCGCACCGCCCAGGAGGCGCTGGCCAACGTGGCCCAGCACGCGGACGCGGACCGGGTCGCGCTGACCCTGTCCTACATGGAGGATGTGGTGACGCTGGACGTCCGCGACGACGGCGCCGGCTTCGACCCGGCGCACGGCCGCGCGCAGGGATACGACGGCGGCTACGGCCTGACGGCCATGCGGGAACGGGTACGGCGGATCGCGGGCACCCTGGAGGTGGAGTCGGAACCGGGCGCGGGCACGGCGATCTCGGCCTGCGTACCGGCGCTGCACGGGGTGGCCGCCGCATGATCGGTCTGCTGATCGTCGACGACCACCCGGTGGTCCGCGACGGCCTGCGCGGCATGTTCGCCGGTGACGAGCGCTTCCGGGTGCTGGGCGAGGCGGCCGACGGCCACGAGGCGCTGGCGGTGGCCCGGGCGGTCCAGCCCGACGTGGTGCTGATGGATCTGCGGATGCCGGGCATGGACGGCGTGACAGCCATCCGGGCGCTGCGCGAACAGGGCGTGCCGGCCCGGGTGCTGGTGCTGACCACGTACGACACGGACAGCGACGTCCTGCCGGCGATCAAGGCGGGTGCGACCGGTTACCTGCTCAAGGACGTACCCCGGGAGGAGCTGTTCCGGGCGGTGTCGGCGGCGTACCGCGGTGAGTCGGTGCTGTCCCCGGCGGTGGCCGGGCGGTTGATGGGCGAGTTGCGCTCCCCGGCCCGCGAGGAGCTGAGCCAGCGCGAGCTGGAGGTGCTGGGCCTGATCGCGCAGGGCTGCTCCAACCGGGAGACCGCGAGCCGCCTGTTCATCAGCGAGGCGACGGTGAAGACGCATCTGCTGCACGCGTACGCGAAGCTCGGTGTCCGCGACCGCGCGGCGGCGGTCGCGGCGGCCTATGCCCGGGGTCTGCTCGGCGGTTAGCCGTCGAGCGAGCCGCCGGTGGTGCGGTGGGCCGTGTTCGACGGGGTGCCGAAGCGGTAGGCGCGGAGCCGCAGCTGCGCCGTCCGCTCGACGTCCAGGGCCGTCACGCCCACCGAGGTGATGTCCGGGTCCAGCACCGTGGCCACCGTCCAGTCCGCGGCTCCCTCCGGCCGGACCTCGATCAGGTAGCCCTCCTCGTCGGCGGCGTTGTCCTCCCACGTGACCAGGACCGCGTCGCGGCTGCGGACACTGACCCGCAGGCCGGTCGGCGCACCACCCGGGACAGGCCGCGCCGATGTGCGCGGCAGCGTGCGCGGCGCCGCCCAGTCGAGGTCCTCGGGGGCGGAGACGTCGAACGACGGCGCGGCCAGCCGGAGCGGGACCGGCGCGGTGGCGGGTCCGTGCACGGGCCGGACCCGGTAGAAGAACGATGTCTGCGGCATCAGGTCGGGATGGCGGTACGTGCGCCGGTCCGGGGGCAGGAAGCCGAGGATCGTCCAGGGGCCGGCCGGCTCGGTGGCGAACTCGACGGTCCGGGCGGCCGGTTCCGGGTCCGTACCCGTCCAGCGCAGGTCGATGTCGACCGGAGTGACCAGTTCGGCGGTGAGGGTGACCGGGGGCGCCGGGCCGTCCCGGCCGGCGGAGCAGCCGGCCGGGACGAGCAGGGGGGGCACCCGGAGCGCCCGCC
>NZ_JBEZGQ010001435.1:0-1678 GCF_040650095.1 Actinoplanes sp. NPDC048791
TGCGGTCCCCGTCGCGGGCCAGCACCAGAAGATCCACATCGGCGCACGCGGCCACCACCTCACGCTCCGGCCGGCCCCGCCGTACCTCTCGGGCGCCAACCGGCCGCTGCTCGGCGTCGTCAAGGAGGAGGGGCGCCCGCTCTAGCGAGGGGCGTCCGTTCTAGAGCCGCTCCGGTGTCTCGATGCCGAGCAGGTCGAGGCCCTGCCGCAGGGTGCGGCCGGTCAGCTCGCAGAGGCCGAGCCGGCTCTCCCGGACCCCGGCCGGCGCCTTCAGCACCGGGCACGTCTCGAAGAAAGCGCTGAAGGTCTGGGCCAGCCCGTGCAGGTAGCCGGCCAGCCGGTGCATCTCCAGCGACTCTGTCAGCCCGGTCACCACCTGGGCGAAGCCGAGCAGTTCCAGCGCCAGGGCGCGTTCGGCCGGGGCAGTGATCCGGATCGGTCCCGGCGCCGCCTGCGCCTTGAGCAGGATGCCCCGGGTCCGGGCGTACGCGTACTGCAGGTACGGCCCGGTGTTGCCCGTCAGCGCGAGCATCCTGTCCCAGTCGAACACGTAGTCCGACATCCGGTCGCCGGACAGGTCGGCGTACTTGACCGCGCCGATCCCCACCGCCCGCGCCACCTCGGCCGACGAGGCGAGCGCGGCGGCCCGGGTGACCGCCTCGTCCAGCACGGCCGCCAGTTTGACCGAGTCGCCGGAGCGGGTCCGGAACATCTTGCCGTCCGTGCCCAGGATCGAGCCGAAGCCGACGTGTTCGGCCCGTACGCCGGCCGGCAGCCAGC
Organism: Actinoplanes sp. NPDC048791; assembly: GCF_040650095.1. Lineage (NCBI taxonomy): Bacteria > Bacillati > Actinomycetota > Actinomycetes > Micromonosporales > Micromonosporaceae > Actinoplanes > Actinoplanes sp. NPDC048791. The sequence goes on from NZ_JBEZGQ010001435.1 coordinate 781, forward strand.
CCGCGGCCGCCGCCACCGCGTAGACCATCGCGAAGTGGGTGCGCTGCGGGGCGCCGACGACGTAGAGCAGCCGGGTCGCGCCCAGCTCACCGGTCCGGTACCGCAGGGCGGCGAGGTCGGTGGCCGCGTACCCGAAACCGCCGTCGCTCTTGCGCACGATCAGCGGCAGCGGATCGCCGCCCCGGCCGGTGAAGCCCGGCGGGAACGCGCACAGCGCGCCCTCGCTCTCCCGCAGCAGGCCCTGCGCGGCCAGCTCGGCCACCACGGGCTCCAGCTTGTCGTTGTAGAAGCTCTCGCCGGTGAAGTCCTGCGGGGCGAGCGTCACCCGCAGCCGGTGGTACGCGGCCAGCAGATACCGCTGCGACGCCGCGACGAAGTGCCGCCACTGCCGCAACGTGTCCTCGTCGCCTCCTTGCAGCGCCACCACCCGCAGCCGCGACCGGGTCCGGAAGTCCTCGTCGGCGTCGAAGCGGGCCCTGGCCGCCTGATAGAAAGCGGTCAGATTGGTGATCTCGTCGGCGTCCCCGCCGTCCAGCTGCTCGATGAGCATGCCGAACGCCGTGCCCCAGTCACCGAGGTGGTTGGCCCGCACGACGTCGTGGCCGAGCCACTCCAGCAGCCGGGCGATGGCGTCACCGATGACGGTCGAGCGCAGGTGCCCGACGGTCAGCTCCTTGGCGATGTTCGGCGACGAATAGTCGACGACGATCCGCTCGGGACGCATCGTGCGGGGCACCCCGAGCCGGGCGTCGGCGGCGAGATCGTTGACGCCCGCGGCGATCACCTCGTCGGTCAGCCGCAGATTGAGGAAGCCGGGCCCGGAGATCTCGGCGGTGGCGACCCCGGCCAGGTCGGCCGCGGCCAGCACGCGGGCCGCGATGTCGCGCGGCGGCCGGCC
>NZ_JBEZGQ010001436.1:0-1678 GCF_040650095.1 Actinoplanes sp. NPDC048791
TTCGTGGAGTCCTTCGACGGCACGCCGGCCCAGACCTCCTCCAGAATCTCGCGGACCATGGGAGCCACCTTCGCGCCGAACAGCTCGACGGCGCGCGTACGGGCGCTGATCGGCTGGGCGCCCGCGGTGTAGATCAGGTCGAAGCGGCCCACACCGAGCGTCCGGACCGCGCCGGCGATCTTGCGGGCCACCGTCTCCGGCGAGCCGATGTACAGCGAGCCGTGCGCGACCTCGTCGTCGAACTCCGCGCGGCGCAGCGGCGGCCAGCCGCGCAGGGCGCCGATCCGGTCCCGGATGACCTTGTACGCCGGGTAGAACAGCTCCTTGGCCTGCTCGTCGGTGTCCGCCACGAACCCGGGGGAGTGCATCCCGACCGGGTGCGCGAGCGTGCCCAGCTGCTCGGTGGCCCGGCGGTAGAGGTCGAGGTAGGGCGCGAAGCGGGCCGGGTTGCCACCGATGATGGCCAGCATGAGCGGCAGGCCGTGCCGCGCGGTCCGGACCACCGACTGCGGAGAGCCACCCACGCCGACCCAGGTGTCGAGCCGGCCGGACTCCGTCTTGGGGAACACGTCGGCGTTCTCCAGCGCCGCCCGGGTGGTGCCGCTCCAGGTCACCGGCTCCTCGTCGAGCAGCTTGACGAAGAGCTCGAGCTTCTCCTCGAACAGCACGTCGTAGTCGCTGAGGTCGTAGCCGAACAGCGGGAACGACTCGGTGAACGACCCGCGGCCGAGGATGGCCTGGGCCCGGCCCTGCGAGATGGCGTCCACGGTCGCGAAGCGCTGGAACACCCGGACCGGGTCGTCGGAGCTGAGCACGGTGACGCCCGAGGCCAGCTTGATCCGCGAGGTGCGCGCGGCGATCCCGGCCAGCACGGTCTCCGGGGTGGAGATCGAGTACTCGGGCCGGTGGTGCTCGCCGAGCGCGATGACGTCGACGCCGAGCTGGTCGGCCAGCACGGCCTCGTCGATGACCTGCCGGATCGCGACGGCGTGGGAGACGGGTACGCCGGCGTCGTCCACCGGCACGTCGCCGAAGGTGTCGAGACCGAGCACGAGCTCACTCATGGTGCTGTCCTCCAGTAATTGACACGTCAGTCAGTATGATTGACACGTCAAACACAGAAGGGCGCCCAGTTATGCCGCGCACCCGTCAACTGCCCGACCGCGCCGAGCTGCGCGCGTGGCGGGACTTCATCGAAACCACCGAGGCGCTGCGTACGGTGCTGGCCGGGCGGCTGCAGAGCGACACCGGGCTGTCGCCGGGTGATTACGCCGTACTGCTGGCCCTGAGCGAGGCCGAGCACGGCCGGATGCGATCGTCAGAGCTGGCCGCCCAGGTCGGCTGGGAACGCAGCCGGCTGTCGCACCACCTCGGCCGGATGGAACGCCGGCAACTGATCCGCCGGGAGAAGGCGGCGGCCGACAGCCGCGGCGCGGAGATCATCCTGGCGCCGGCGGGGTGGACGGCCTTCCGGGAGGCCACGGCGCCGCACCTGCGAGCGGTCCGGGAACTGTTCGTCGACGCGCTGACGCCGGCGCAGATCGAGGCCGCGGCCGACATCGCCGCCGCCCTGCGCGAGCACCTGGACCGCCTCGGCCACCGAGGGTGAAGACGGTCACCCTCGACCGGGCACCATGGCCTCGATCGCCTTGATCAGGTCGCTGTCCCCGGCCAGGTC
>NZ_JBEZGQ010001437.1:0-1678 GCF_040650095.1 Actinoplanes sp. NPDC048791
CCCGCCGGGACCGGTCCTGGCGGGTGGTCGCCGCCTGGAGCGTGACGCTGGCGGGCGCGATGGTGGTGCTGTCGCCGGTGGCCTGGCTGGGCGTTCGCCAGCGGGACAGCCAGCTGGCCTGGGTGGATCCCTTGACGGTGGGTGCCCTCGCCTCGGCGCCGGGGCAGATCGTCGGTTCGGTGCCGACGGCCTGGCTGCTGGTGGGGCTCGCGCTGGTCGCGTACTGGCGTCCGGTCTCGGCGGTGGTGCCCGTCGCCCTGCTCGCGGCGGCCCCGGTGACCGTGGTGGCCGCGGTCTCGGTCCTGGTCTCTCCTATGTGGGTGGCCCGCTACCTGCTGGTCGTGCTCGTGCCACTGGCCATGCTCGCAGCGGTCACCGTGGTGGGACAGCTGCGGGTGGACCGCAAGCCGCGTGGCCGTGGCCCGGCGGCGCTGCGCCTGATCGTGGTTCTGGCCGTCGTGGCAGCCACGGCGTATCCCGGCCAGCGTGCGATCCGGGGTCCCACCGCGAAGAACGGCCCGGACTACCGCAGCATCGCGGCCCTCATCCGGCAGCACCAGCAGCCCGGTGACGGCATGGTGTTCGAGGTCCGGTCCCGGGCTATGCGGGCGGGCATGGAGTACTACCTGCACCGGGACGGGACGGTCCCGCGCGATCTGTTGCGACGCCGCTCGGCTGCGGACTCGGGCCGGCTCGTGGCCGAGGAGTATCCGGACGCCGCGGCCCGGGTGGCCGGCGTGCCGCGGGTCTGGCTGCTGGTGAGCGGTCCCCGCCAGGACCCGGCCACCGGCTACCCGGCGCTGCGGCCGCTGCTGCGCGACGACTACGAGCGCGTCGGCATCTGGCAGGTGAACCGGGGCACGGTCGCCCTGTACCGCCATCGGCGCTGAGCGGACCGCGGATGGCCAGTTAGAAGGCGCCGGCCAGGGGTAGGCCTGATCCACGCGCGACCCGGCGACCCGGCCGCGGCAGGACATCCGGCGGAAAGGAGCCCGGCGTGCTGGACATCGAGGCCGACGGCTCGGGAATCGTGGACGTTCTCGTGCGCGGAGAACTGGAGATGCAGCACGCACCCCGGCTCCGGGAGTCCATCATGGCCCTGCTCGACCGCGGCGACGTCACCGGCGTCAACATCGACCTGGCCGCGGTGACCCTGCTCGACGCCACCGGCGCGGGCGCGATCATCGTCGTGCACCGGATCGCCACCCACCGCCGGGTGACCCTGCGCATCACCGGTGTGAGCCCGACCGTGGTCAAGATCCTGACCCTGGTCGGCGCGGCCACCCTGCTGCCGTCCGGGCAACGGTCGCCGCCAGGTGTCACCCGTACGCAGCGGGGTACTGCGGCGCGATGCGGGAGAACAGGAAATGACGATGTCGGGGGTCCGGGCCACGGCCCTGGCGCGGGTCGGCTGGGCGGGAGTGCTGCTGGCCGTACCGGAAGTGGTGTTGCGGGCCGGTGGCCCGGGGCCGGTCCCGGCGGCTGCCGTCACGGTGGCCCGGGTGCTCGCTGCCCGGCATCTCGTCCAGGCGGCCGCGGGCGCCCTGTCGCCGACCGGCCCGGTAGCGGGTCTGGGTGCCGTCGTCGACACGCTGCACACCGGCTCGTGCGTCGCGCTGGCCGCCATGTCGCCTCGATGGCGCCGGGCCGCGCTGCTGGACGCGGCGGTCGAGGCCGG
>NZ_JBEZGQ010001438.1:0-1676 GCF_040650095.1 Actinoplanes sp. NPDC048791
GCCGCCGCGGAGGACACCCCGAACGCGGTCGACGACGGTCCGGTGGTCGGCGCGGCCATCGCCCTGCTCGACGACGACCGGGTGCTCGGGGTGGCCGCGGTGCCCGGCGGGCCGTACAAGATCGAAGGGCTGGCCGTCCGCGCCGCCGGGCCGGGCGAGGCCGCACTGATCGCGGTCGTCGACGCCGACGACCCGCTCGCCGCCTCCAGCCGGCTCGACCTCCGGATCACCTGGTGACGGTCAGCGCGGCCCGGTGATGTTCAGCGCGACGCATTGAGGGAAGCAGGAGGACATGGCAACGATTTTGGTGACCGGATCCAGCGACGGCATCGGACGGCAGACGGCGAGCACGCTCGCGGCGGACGGGCACCGGGTGGTCCTGCACGCCCGCAACGAGGAACGCGCGGCGCAGGCCCTGGCGTCGGTGCCGCAGGCCGCCGCCGTGGTGCGCGGCGACCTGACCTCCCTGGCCGAGACGCGGGAGCTGGCCGAGCAGGCGGCGGCGGTGGGCCCGTACGACGTGGTGATCCACAACGCCGGGGTGGGCGGGGGCCAGGACGCGCCCGTGCGCACCGGTGACGGCCTGGAACGCATCTTCCAGGTCAACGTGCTGGCGCCGTACGTGTTGACCGCTCTGATCCCCTGGCCGGCGCGGCTGGTCTACCTGACCTCCGGGCTGGAGTCCGGCGGTGTCCCCCGCCTCGACGACCTGCAGTGGCAGGGCCGCGACTGGGACGGCATGCAGGCGTACAGCGAGGCGAAATAGCGGGCGTTCTCCCGGACCGAGAGGTCGGCGTACACGCTCGGGGCCTGGGTGACATAACCGACCGTACGCCGCAGAGCCGGCGCCCCGGCCGGCTCGCCGAGCACCGTGACCGTGCCCGACTTCACCACCTGGACGCCGACGATCGCCCGGATGAGTGTCGTCTTGCCGCTGCCGCTGGGGCCGAGCAGCCCCGTGACGCTGCCGGCCGCGACCGCGCAGCTGACCCCGTGCAACACGCGGCGCTTGCCGCGCTCGACCACAAGGTCCTGGACCTCGATGGCGCTGGTCATCATGCCTCCCCAGTTAATTCATCGTCCAATGAGTTCAACGCTAGATGAATTCCGTGGGCAGGGCAATGACAAAAGCCGCGACCCCCTCGGAGGGGATCGCGGCTCTCGGGTCGTGCGGGGCCGGCCTACAGGGCCAGGATGCGGTCCAGGAACTCGCGGTAACCGCGCATCGCCATCCGCATGCTCTCGGTGTCCGGCGTCGAACCGGCGCGCAGCGGGTCCAGCTCGTCGCGTTCGGCCAGCATCGACTCGGTGAGCTCGTGCACGGCCTCGGTGAGCAGGTCGTGCGCCCGGGTCAGGGCGGCCACCGGGTCGTCGACGAACTGGGCCTTGACCTCGTGCCACTCGGCGCGGAACTGCGCGCTGGCCGACTCCTCCCAGAAGGTGATCGACACGTCGTTGACGTCACCCGGGCGCAGCGGCGTCTCGCCGGCCGCCTTCGCGGCGCGCCGGCCGGCCGCGGCCTCCTGCACGTCGTCCAGGTTGGCCGAGCGCCGGGGAGCGGGCGCGACCTGCTCGCCGGTGGCCTCGTCGTCGCGGCTGCGCCGTCCGCCGGATCCGCTGACCGGGACGCTGGCGCTGCGAGAGGCAACCGGCCGTGGACCGGCGGTGGCCCAGCC
>NZ_JBEZGQ010001439.1:0-1667 GCF_040650095.1 Actinoplanes sp. NPDC048791
CGGCTTCGCAGGCGCCGGGCCGCGCCCACATCACCACCGCCGCCGTACCGATCAGAACCGCCACCACCGCCGACCGCAGCAAAGTCGCCCGCCCGGGCCGGCGCCAGCGGACCGGATCCAGCCGGGGCTCCCGGCGGCCTCTGCCGCGCATAGCCGCCTCCTGACCCTCCCAGGGCACCGTCGACATCCGGCGCCAGGGATCAGGACGATAGGCGGGGCACAGCAGATCCCGGGGCCGCCCTGTGGACAACCCCGGGATGTGGACAACCGCCCAGCTCTGAGCCGGTCGTGCTAGGAGGAGGAAGTCGTCGCCGACTTGGCCGGGCTGGAGCCCGACGAGCTGGATCCGGAGGAGCCCGAGCCGGACGAGCTGGAGGAACCCGAGCTCGAGCCCGCGGCCGCAGGCGTCGCGGCGGGGGTCGAGGACGACGAGTCCGACTTGCTCTCGGCCGCGGGCGCGGCGGACTTCTCGGCGCTCACGTTCCCGGCGCGGGAGTCGTTGCGGTAGAAGCCGGAGCCCTTGAAGACGATGCCCACCGAGTTGAAGACCTTGCGGAGCTTGCCGCTGCAGTTCGGGCACTCGGTGAGGGCCGGGTCGGAGAAGGACTGCACCGCCTCGAGCTGTTCACCACACTCGGTGCAGGCGTACTGGTACGTGGGCACTGGTCCTCCGTGTTGCTCAATGGCTTGGCACTCGTCGTCTAGGAGTGCCAATGCTCCGTCATCGGAGTTTATTTCGTCCAGTCCGCGGTGTCGCTGAGACCCTCGGCCGGTGTGATCGCGGCGTGTACGCGGCGGTCGTGCGGCTCGGCCGGCACCTCGGGCAGCAGCTCACCGTCGTGCAGCAGAGCCACCGTGTACGCCCGTCCGGCGCGGGCCAGCGCGCGGTCGTAGGAGCCGCCGCCACGGCCCAGGCGCATGCCGCTGCGGTCGACGGCCAGTGCGGGGACGATCAGCAGGGTGGCCTGGGCGATCGCGTCGACGCCGAGGCGGGGCCCGATCGGCTCCCGCAGGCCTCGCCGGCCTGGCCGCAGGGTATCCGGCCCCTCGTAGCGGACCCAGTCGAGGTCGTTGTCCGGCAGCAGCACCGGGAGGATCAGCCGGTCGCCCAGGACCTCGGGCAGGTCGGGGCCGCCGGGCTCCGGCGCCAGGGGGACATACCCCGCGATCATCGTGGGGGACTGTGCGCGTACGAGATCTTTGAGGGCGGCTTGGATCGCGGCCGCGGCCTTCGCGCGGGTTTGGGGGGTCAGGTTTTTACGCGCTGCGAGCAGCTGATTGCGTAGCGCAATCTTCCCGGGCCGAGATTTTTCCGCTCCACCGGCGAAATCCGGCATGCAACACCCCCTTACAGAAACCGGCAAACGGCGCACACTATGTCAGCATCGCTCCAAAGAAGGCCACTTCCAGGAGGACGTGTGACTCTGCGTGGCCGACTCACTACTGCTTTTCTGGCGGTCGTGCTCGGTCCGGTTCTGCTCGGATCCTTCTTCGTCGGCATGACCGTCGCCACAGTGAGCCGGGACCGGACGGTCGAGCGACTCGATCATGCCGCGACGACGGTGCGTACCGCCATCGGCGCGATGTGCCGGCAGCTGCAGGCCGCCGCCGACGCCGTCGCCGTGCTCCCGGAGGCGGACCGGCGACCCGCCGCGGACCAGCTAGTC
>NZ_JBEZGQ010001440.1:0-1667 GCF_040650095.1 Actinoplanes sp. NPDC048791
CGCCGACCGAGGCCCGGAAACCGCCGATGGACCGCAGCGAGGCCCGCCCGAACGCCGACATGGTGACCGCCAGGTCGCCGGGCTCGTAGTCGTCGCCGAAGAGCAGCCAGCGCACGGTCGGACGCAGCACGGGCAGCATCGCGCTGTGCGGCCGCCAGGCGCCGAGCCGGGCCAGCAGACCGGCACCGGCCTCCTCGGCGGCCCGCAGGACCGGCGTGATGGTGGTGGGCAGGCCGTAACAGGTGTGGGTGGCGCCCTCGGCGGTGGTGGAGACGAAAACCAGCCCGGCCACCCGCCCGGCGAACTCCTGCGGATACGAGTCGGCGAACTCCATGATCGTCATGCCGCCGAGCGAGTGCCCGACCAGCACGATCGGCCCGGCCGGGGCGTACTCCCGGAGCACCTCGGCGAGATCGTCACCGAGCTGGGCCAGCGTGGCCGACCGCAGCCGGGTCGGGGAGGAGCGGCCGTGCCCCCGCGCGTCGTACGCGACGACCCGGGCGTCGACCTGCTCCAGCGCCTTGCTCTGGTGATGCCAGGTCCGCCGGTCGAGACACCAGCCGTGCAACAGCACCACGGTCACCGGCGCGTCGGCCGGGCCACTGGTCTCGACGTGCAGCCGTACGCCATCGGCGAGGGTGAGCTCCGACCGCTCGGACATGGGCACCTCCGTGATTCGCACGGCCCCGTTGTACCCACGGGTAATAAGCATCACGCGCGAAAGACCGAATTGCCAGACCTATGGAAGATCTTGCGCCGACCGGCCCGTCCCAGTCGGTGGGCGGAGCGACGTGATCTGCCTCGCACAGGCTGCTGCCGGCTGGTCACTCGTAGAGAATCAGAGCCATGACGGCTTCCTCACCTGCGGAACAGGCAGCACCGGTGCACCCGGCGGCCGCCTCGAGTTCATCGACCATGGTCGGAGCGGTCCCGGCCGCGGGGCCCGCGCCTGCGACAGCCGCCGGTCGCCCGGACGCCCCGGTGCGGATCGTGCGGCCGGATGACGCGCTCGCGGAGCTGATCGCCGGCAACCGCCGGTTCGTCAGCGGCCGGCCGCTGCACGGCCACGACGTGTCGGCTGCCGCGGCGGCGTCCGGTGGGCAGCTCCCGCATGCCGTGGTCCTGGGCTGCATCGACTCGCGGGTGCCGCTGGAAGCGATCTTCGACCAGACATTCGGCTCGATCTGCGTGGTCCGCTCCGGTGGTCACGTGGTCGACCACGCGGTGCTGGGCTCGGTCGGCTTCGCCGTGTCGGCCCTCAACGTGCCGTTGATCATGGTGCTGGGACACGTTCGGTGCGGCGCGGTGGACGCCACTGTGACCGCTCTGCGCGCGGGGGACCGCCCGGACGGGGACGTGGGGTATCTGGTGGACGAGATCGAGCCTGCGGTGCGGGCGGTCGGGCTGGATGATCCCGAGGTGACGGCCAAGGCTATGCGGGCCCATGTGGCTCGGACGGTGCAGCGGATGCAGGACGTGGCCGGGGTGCCGGCGGCGATCGCTGCCGGGAAGGTCGGGGTTGCGGGGGCGGTCTACGACCTCGACACCGGGCTGGTCGAGCTGCTCAGCTGAGCGGGTCTTCTCGCTCTGGCGGGGCCACCTGAGTGACCACGCAGCCCCACCGTGCTGATCAACTTGTCGTGATCTTCAGTGGGCGCAAAAAGGCG
>NZ_JBEZGQ010001441.1:0-1662 GCF_040650095.1 Actinoplanes sp. NPDC048791
TTGATCGCGACCACCCACCGCACCTTTATGTCCGCTGTGTGGAGTTTCGGCGGGCGATCGGCTTATCGGGGGCTCGCGTTTCGCCTCGCTGACCGCCTACTCTCCATTCGCCACAGCCTGTGAAGGCAACCCCCGTTGAACGGACTGAAGGCGTGACGTACGTCGAGACCCGGATGAGTGTCTGGGAAGCCCTGGCCGGACGTGCGCCGGGTGAGCCGCTCGGACCCGCCGACCCCGGTCTCTGGGGTGCGGTGGTCGACCGGCTCAACCCCGCGCGGGCCCGGCCCGTGCTGCGCGCCGGGATCGAGGCCGTCGAGCTGACCAGCGTGCGCGGCTCGGCGTACGTGATGCTCCGCTCGCCCGACGACGGCGGCCGGGCCTGCTATCTGCGGCTGACCCCGGACGAGTGGCAGCTCGCGCAGATGATGGACGGCACCCACACGGTGGCCCGCCTCGTCGCCGAGTTCGCCCGCCTGGCCGGCCGGCTCGCCCCCGACCAGGTCCGCCGGGTCGTGGCCGACCTCGCCGGCAACCGGATGCTCGATGAGCTGCCGGTGGACGCGTTCCGCCCGTTGCAGGAGCTCGAGCGCCAGCCGCTGCCCCGGCGCGTCGGCAGCGGGGTGCTGGCGGCGGCGCGTGGCCGCCGGATGCTGGTCTTCGACATCGACCGGGTGATCACCGCGCTCTACCGCGCCGGCGGCCGGTTCCTGTTCACCAAGGTCGCGGCGATCGTCATGGCCGTCTTCGCGGTGGCCGGGCTCGGCCTGTTCGTCACCACCTGGTGGCGGGGCAGCCAGGCGGTCTTCCTGTCCGGCGGCTCCTATCTGCTCGGCGCGGTCGTCCTGCTGCTGCTCAACCTGGTGGCGCTGGCCAGCCACGAACTGGGGCACGCGCTGGCCACCAAACACGCCGGGCGGGAAGTGCCCGCGGCCGGCGTGCTCGTGTACTTCGGCATCCCCTCGGTCTTCGTCGACACCACCGACGTGTGGATGGCCGGGCGCCGGGCCCGGATGCTGGTCACCGCGGCCGGTCCGGCCACCGGCCTGGTGCTCGCCGGGTCGATGCAGCTCGTCGGGCTGGCCGTGCCGGCGCTCGGGCCGCTGGCCTTCAAGCTGGCCTTCGCCTGGTATCTGAACGTGCTGTTCAACCTGAACCCGCTGCTCGCCCTCGACGGCTACTACCTGCTGATGGACTGGCTGGAGATCCCCAACCTGCGCGGTCGTGGCCTCGCCTGGGTGTCCGGCCGGCTGCGCGGGCGACCGCCGGCGTGGGCCGGGCTGGACCGCGAGGGCCGCATCGTCGCCCTGTACGGGGTGCTGGCGCTGCTGTGGGTGGCGATCGCGGCGAACCTGGCCTACCGGATCTGGGCCGACCGGGTCTCCGGGCTGGTCACCGGTCTGTGGCACAGCGGCTTGGCCGCGAAGCTGTTGCTGATCCTGGTCGTGGCGGGCCTCTGCGCCCCGCTGATCTACCTCGCCGTGGGCCGGCTGGCCCGCTCCTGGCGGTTGCTGCGCGAGCGGTCCGCCGAGAAGCGCCGCGAGGCCGACGCCCCCCGCCGGCTGGCCGCCCTGCGCGCCTCCGACCTGGGCGGCCTGCCCGAGCACGCGCTGGCCGGCCTGGCCGCGCGGGCCCGCTGGATCCGTCCGCACTCCGGCACCCAGC
>NZ_JBEZGQ010001442.1:0-1659 GCF_040650095.1 Actinoplanes sp. NPDC048791
CCCCGGTCGAGCCGGGCGTGCTGGAGCCGGGCGCCTGGGCGGTACGCCAGGCGAAGCTGCCGGTGTGGCCGATCGTCGGCATGTTCGCGCTGCTGCCGCTGTGGTGGGGTCTCGGGCTCTTCTACATCGCCTGGCCGCTCTTCGGTGCGGTGCTGCTGTCCCTGCTGACCTCGCGCGGCAACATCCGGCTGCCCACCGGAACCGTGCTGTGGCTGATCTTCCTGGGCATCGTCACGGTGAGCGCCACCCGGCTGACCTATGTCACCAACCTGATCATCTTCGGCCTGCGGCTCGGGCACCTGGTCACCGGTCTGCTGGTCGGGATCTACGTCTACAACCTGATCCGCGACGGCGTGCCGTGGACCAAGGTGGCCAATCCGCTGGCGATCTTCTGGCTGTCGATGGTGGCGCTGGGCTGGCTCGGGGTGCTGCTGCCGACGTTCAGCTTCCCGAGCCCGTTCGAGCTGGTGCTGCCGCACGGGGTGCAGGCCGAGCGGTACATCCTCGACATCACCCATCTGGACTCGACGGAGTTCAACAAGTTCAGCCGTAACCCGATCTACCGGCCGGCGGCGCCGTACCCGTACACCAACAACTGGGGTACGGCGTACAGCTTCCTGGTGCCGTTCGTGCTCGCGTACCTGACGTCGGTGCGCCGCGGCCCGATGCGGATCGTGCTGCTGGTCTCGCTGCCGCTGTCGCTGGTCCCGGCGTTCCTGACGCTCAACCGCGGCATGTTCATCGGCCTGGGCGCCGGGGTCGCCTACCTGCTGTTCCGGGAGGTGATGCGCGGCCGGGTCCGGCTGTTGCTGCCCGTCGTCGGCATCTTGCTGATCGGCTGGATCGTCACGCTGTTCATCCCGGTCTTCGACCTGATCACCAACCGCACCTCCAGCACGGACACCACGTCGGACCGCTTCGACCTCTATGTGCAGACCTGGGCCGCGGTGGTGCACTCGCCGCTGCTGGGCTTCGGGCAGCCCAACTCGGTCGACACCACGCACGCGTCCGAGCCGCTGGGCACCCAGGGCATGATCTGGCAGCTGCTCTACAGCCACGGCATCCCGGCGACGATCTGCTTCTACCTGCTGCTGCTGGTGATCGCGCGCCGGCTGGCGGCGGCCGTGACGCCGTCCGGGCTGTGGCTGAGCGCGCTGCCGGTCATCGCCGCGATCGTGACGCCGTTCTACTCCTACATCGACCCCAACATGTCGGTGCTGTTCTTCGCCCTCGGCCTCGGGCTGGCGGCGGTGGACGGGCCGGTCAACCGCAGCCCGAAGGAAGTGCCGGCATGACAGCGGTCGCCGCGCCCGGTTCCGCCGAAACCGAGGTCCGCCGCAGCACCCGCAGCGGGGCCATCGGGCTGGTCGGTGCGGCGGTCAACGGCGCCTTCGGGTTCGTGCTCACCACCGTCATCGTCCGGGCCTTCGGTGCGGACGGCTCGGGTGCGCTGTTCAGCGTCATCGGCCTGGTCACCATCGCCGGGGCGATCTGCTGCTTCGGCGCGGACACCGGCCTGATGTGGGCGATCCCGCGGCGCCGGCTCGGCCCGCAGGGTGACGCGGCCCGGCTGCTGCCGCTGGCCGTGCTGCCGACGTTCGGCCTGGCTCTGCTGGTCGCCGCGACCGGGCTGCTGGCCGCCGGCCCGATCGCCCGGGC
>NZ_JBEZGQ010001443.1:0-1658 GCF_040650095.1 Actinoplanes sp. NPDC048791
GCCGGCCCGCCGGTCACGGCCGGCCCGCCGGTCACGGCCGGCCGCGCCCCGGAGGACGGGTCGGCCGGCGTGGCGGGCGGGGTCGCGGCCGACGAGGAGGGACGCAAGCGACGGCGTCGACGTTCGGGTTCTTCGCCCATGACGCCGAACCTACCGTCGCCCGCCCCATTCAGAACACCTCGACGGGATTGGGCATCCGATGCCAGCCGAACGCGATGGAGGCCCGCCGCAGGCTCCCCGGCGTCAGCTCCCGGACCGTTCCCGCGGCACCCAGGGCAGCGAGTGACGTAGCTCCCAGATAGGCCGAGCCCAGCTCCAGCACCGTGCACGCCAAGTCGGCCGGGTCAGTCGTCGCGGTACAGGTGGCGCGACCGTCCGGGCCTGCCGTGAGCCGCCAGCGCCCGGTGTTCTGCTCCAGCAGCGGGTCCGTGACGTCCAGCACGAGGTCGACCGGGGCCGCGTACGTCCGCGCGGCCAGGGCTTTCGGCAGGTCGGTGATGCGGATCCAGAGACCGTCGGCCAGCGTGGTGCCGAGCCGGCGGGGCTCGTCGACCAGGTATTGCAGGGGTTCGTCCACGGCCGCGAAGCTGACCGACACCGAGCGGGCGAGGTCGATGGTGAGCAGGAAGTTCCACAGGGCGGCGTACGCGGCCGGATCGTCGGCCACCACCTCGCGCACCTGCACGTCGCTGTTCGGTCCGTGCCGTTCCCAGCGGCCCTTGGTGCGCCACAGCGCGTATCCCGTCGGGCCGTGCGGGGTCTCGTGCACCACACCGCGCAAACTGGTCGCGCCCTCGCGCTGGGACTCGATGTCGCTCAGCACGAAACGCCACCAGCGGTCGTCGCGGCTGGACCAGCCGGTGCGCTCCGGGCGTACCCGTTCGTAGACCTTGGCCAGCTCGGCGATCGCGTCCTTGGGGTCGACCAGGCGCAGCCGGTCGGCCGAGCCCGGTGCCAGTCCCGTCGGCGGCCGTAGCTCCCGCATCATGATCTGCATCTGCAGGCGCTGCGCCGCCGGTCCGTACCCGAAGCGCGGATAGATCTTGGTCTCGCTGGCCCAGAGGACCGCGATCGGCTCGCGGCCCGCGGCCGCGATCTCCCGCAGCTGGCGGTGCATCATCCGGGTGAGCAGCCCGCGGCGTTTGTGGGTCGGCGCGACGCCGACCAGCGTGACGTGGGCGGCCGGCAGGATCGTGCCGGGCACGGTCAACTCCCGGGTGTACGCGCCCGCGTGCCCGACGATGGTGCCGCCGTCCTCGGCGACCAGCGTGCGCTCGGGCTCGACGACCGATCCTTCGACGTCACGGGCCTCCGGGGTGACCTGCTCGTGGAAGGCGAAACTCAGCAGTTCGGAGACGGCCGGCCAGTCGTCGGCGTCGCCCGTCCTGATGGTGATCCCGGAGTCGTCCATGCTGATTGTGTAACGGACGGCGCGCGCGACGGCGACCTATTTGTTGGCTCGTTACTCTCGAAGCAGGGCGGCAACCGGCCGTACCGGGGAGGGGAACGATGCCTGAGCAACCGCAGTGGTCCGAGCGGACGCTCGACATGCCACCGCAGGATCCCTGGGCCAACCCGCCGACGGCCCCGGTGCCGTCGCGTCCGGCCGCCGGGCCGCCGACCCAGCCGAGCCAGCCCACCCGGCCGGTCCAGCCGAC
>NZ_JBEZGQ010001444.1:0-1654 GCF_040650095.1 Actinoplanes sp. NPDC048791
GCGGACGACCTGGTGGCACGCCTCGGCGGCTACGAGGCGCCGATCACCCCCGACGTGATGTCGGCGGGCGAACGGCAACTCGTCGCGCTGGCCCGGGCGTACCTCTCCCCGGCCCGGCTCGTGCTCCTCGACGAAGCCACGTGCCACCTCGACGCGGCCGGCGAGGCCCGCGCCGAACGGGCCTTCGCCGACCGCCCCGGCGCCCTGGTGGTGGTCGCCCACCGGGTCAGCTCCGCCGTACGGGCCCGCCGCATCCTGCTGCTGGACGGCAAGGAGGCGACCTTGGGAACGGACAGGTCGCTGCGGCTCAGCTCACCGCTGTACCGCGAGATCGCCGGCCACTGGGACGTACCGTCACCGGAACCAGCCCGCCTCCTCAGCCAGCCGGACGGCCTCCAACCGGTTGCGCGCGCCGGTCTTGCGGAGAACCGCTGAGATGTAGTTCCGGACGGTCCCCGGCGTCAGGTGCAGCTTCGCCGCAACCTCCTCCGAAGGCACCCCGGAAGCCACAACGCTGAGCACGTCCAGCTCCCGCGACGACAACGGACTACGCGGCGCGGCCACCATGGCCACGGCCAGGCTGGCGTCGATCACCCGTTCGCCACGAGCCAGCTGCCGGATACCCCGAACCAGCTCACACGGCGCGGCCTGAGTGCCGACAACACCCCGGACATGAACGTCCAAAGCCCGGCTGAGCCGCCCCGGAGCATCCGGACCGGCCAGCACCAGCGTGGCGCACCGCGGCTGCTCAGCGGTCAGCCGATCGATGGTACGGAGCCCGTCATCAGCCAGCAGCTCAACGTTGACAACAGCAACATCCGGCGGAACGGCCCGCGCCATGTCCAACGCCTCGTCGAGGCAGCCCAGATCGGCGACCACCTCGAAATCCTCCTCCAGCGACAGGGTCGCGGCGAGAGCGCCACGCAGCAGATTGACGGGTTCGACGAGCAGAATGCGGATCACAACGGCCTCCCAGCCAGGGTCAAAGCTTCGCGGTGGGAACGCCGGCAACTGAGCGGGCTCGGCCACGGTGGCGGGCGGAGCACGGAAGCCGGCGGACGGCCGATCGCGGGTCCGTCTTCGGACCGGCGTGGCCTGTTTCCTGTCCCCGGAGGGAGAGCGATCAGCTGGGAGGTCCGCTGTAGCGGACGGTCCGCCCGTGGGCGGAGGTGTCACCGGCTGCGGAAAGGCTGCCGGTGGCGATCTCGGGGCGCCAGAACGACGGGACGGTACCCGTCGTGGGCGAGCCGGTCCCGCCGGAATCGCGGGCGTGGCCCGTGCCGGCGGAGTCAGATGGCTGGTGCGGTGGGGCGGGCGGCGGGGTGGGGAAGTTTGAGGCGTGAGGCTTGGCGTGCCCGCCGTGGTCGACTGTGGTCGGGGTTGGTGCGTCACGCAGGTCGAGGGCGGGCATCGGGCCGGTCTGCGACAGGGGCGGCGCCGGGTGGGCCGGGGTCCGGATGAGAGCGGCTTGTTGTCGCGGCTCGCGGGTGGTGGTTTGCGCCTGGAGCTGCTCTTGGGCCGGGGGCGGCCCGGGGTTCGCGGGGAGATGCGGGCCTGCCGGTGTTGCGGGCGCCGTTGGGAGTGCAGGGGCGACCGGTGTGGGCGGCAGGGTGGGCGCTGGAGGGAGTTTCGGCAGCGCAGGCGGGGCGGGCAG
>NZ_JBEZGQ010001445.1:0-1652 GCF_040650095.1 Actinoplanes sp. NPDC048791
TGACCGTGCTGGTGGCCGGCGCCGCGCTGACCGCCTGGCTCGCCCCCGGCCGGCTCCCGTTCCTCGACCGCCGGGCCGGGCCGGCCACCAGCTCCGCCGCCCCACCCGCGGGCGCGGTACGCCGGCCGTACGTGATGGTCGACTCCCGCCCGCAGCTCGCCCCGACCGACCGGACCGCCGCCGAGGCGACCTTGACCCAGCTGACCGCGGTCGGGTTGCCGGTGCGGCTGGTCGACAGCAAGACGTCCGACGAGATCGCCGACGGGACCAACGGCTTCTGGGTGGTGCTGCGCGACGGTTTCGGCTCCGCCGAGGAGGCCGACGCCTTCTGCGCCCGCTACCGAGGGGTGACACCGCAGTGCGAGGTCGTCCGCTGAGGTGCCGCCGTCGTGCCCGATCGGGCAGCGGACGCGCCCGCGAGGCCGCACGTCCGGCCATCTTCGGCCGCCCGGCGACCGCCCTACCGTCAAGAGCACGCTTCGGGAGGACCTCGTGGAGTACGGCCTGGGTGTCGACCTCGGAACCACCTGCACCGCGGCCGCGGTGCGGGTGGGGGAACGCCTGGAGATCGTCCAGCTGGGCACCCGGCGGCCGGAGATCCCGTCGGTGGTGTTCGTCAAGGCCGACGGCGAGATGCTGATCGGGGACGCCGCCGACTGGCGCGGTGACGCCGAGCCGGACCGGCTGGTGCGCGAGTTCAAGCGCCGGATGGGCGACCCGGTGCCGATCATGGTGGCCGGGTCGCCGTACTCGGCCCACATGCTGACCGCCCGGCTGCTCCGGCACGTCGTCGACACCGTGACCCAGCAGCGGCAGCAGCGACCGGGCCGCATCACCGTCGCCCACCCGGCCAACTGGACCCGGTTCAAGCGGGACTTCCTGAGCCAGGCCGCGCACCTGGCCGAGCTGGACGACGTCGCGTTCCGCACCGAGCCGGAAGCGGCGGCCCTGCAGTACGCGGCGGCCGAGCAGCTCGGGACCGGCGAGACGCTGGCCGTCTACGACCTGGGCGGCGGCACGTTCGACGCCGCGGTGCTGCGCCGCAGTGCCAGCGGCTTCGAGCTGCTGGGCGAGCCGGAGGGCATCGAGCACCTGGGCGGCGGCGACTTCGACGAGGCCGTGCTCGATCACGTGACGACCATCCTCGGCGGCCCGTTCGCGGAGCTGGATTTTGACGACGACGACGTGGTGGTCGGGCTGGCCCGGCTGCGCCGCGACTGCGTACGGGCCAAGGAGAACCTGTCCGCGGACACCGAGACCAGCGTGCAGGTGGCGTTGCCGGGGCTGCACCAGCGGGTCCGCTTGAACCGCTCGGAGTTCGAGGCCCGGATCGGCCCGCCGCTGGAGCAGACGGTGGCGGCGATGCGCCGGGCGTTGCGGTCGGCCGGTGTCGCGCCGGCGGAGCTGCGGTGCATCCTGCTGGCCGGCGGCGCCGCCCGCACTCCGCTGGTCGGACAGCTGCTGGCCGCGGCGTTCGACCGGCCGCTGGTGCTGGACGCGCATCCGGAGCACAGCGTGGCGCTCGGGGCGGCGCTGACCACCGGCCCAGCTCCCGTGCCGGCGGCGGCGCCCGCACCCGCTCCGGCGCCCGCGGTGGGGACCGCGTCGATACCCGTGGTGGTCGCCGCCCCGGTCAAGCGCCGCGGGCGGTG
>NZ_JBEZGQ010001446.1:0-1651 GCF_040650095.1 Actinoplanes sp. NPDC048791
GGCGACGCGGACGGTCGTGCCGCGAGGCAGCACGCCGGGGTCGGCGGCGGCCGAGACGAACGGGCGCAGCGGGGCGCCGGCGGTGTCCCGGGCGGCGGTGTCGAGCCAGTAGCCGATGTCGTACGACCAGTTCAGGTACGTGCCGGCCGCCGTACGCCCGGTGCCCTCGTCCTTGACCGCCGCGACGAAGTCGGCGGGGTATTCGCCCAGGTCCTCGTCGCCGTGCGCGCAGTCGAGCCCGCGGCAGCCGGTGACGGTCTCGGTCTCGCCGTCGTGGAAGCTCTGCACGGCGGTGTAGTAGACGGTCAGCTCCCACCCCCTGCTGACGGCGGCGGTCGGGGCCGGGGACGAAGCCCGGGCCGAGGCCGAAGCCGGGGTCGACGCGGCGGACGAGGCGCTCACCGAGGGGCCGGGGACGGACCAGGCCCCGAACGAGGGCCGGGGCAGCGCCGTGGACGGCGCCCGCGTCGCCGGGTCGCCGCAGCCCGCCAGCAGGCTCAGCACCAGCACCACCGAGCAGAACCGCACGTGAAGCAGCATCGCAGCAGTGCACCGGGCCGGCCGGTTATTTAAGACTTGACTTATATAAGCCGCGAATGGCACAGTGACCGGGTGCATGCCTTCGACGTGCTCGGCGACCCGGTCCGCCGCCGCATCCTGGAGCTGCTCGCCGACGGCGAGCAGCCCTCCGGCGCGGTCACCGAGGTCATCCGGGCCGAGTTCGGCATCTCCCAGCCGGCCGTCTCCCAGCACCTGCGGGTGCTGCGCGACAACGGCTTCGCCACGGTACGCCCGGACGGCGCCCGCCGGCTCTACGCGGTCGACGACACGGCGCTGCGACAGGCCGACGAGTGGCTGAGCAGGTTCCGCCGGTTCTGGACCCCTCACCTGGACGCGCTGGCCACCGAGGTGGCCCGCGGCAAGCGACAGCGGCGGCTCGCCGCCCGCGACGACGATCGGAGCGATGGATGATTGACGCGAAGCAGCAGGTCAGCGCGGTACGGCGGCAGGCCGGTGGACGCACCCTGGAAGCCGGCGAGGCCCGCGTGTCGACCATCAGCCAGGTCTACGACACCGGCCAGGACGACCTGTGGGACGCGGTGACCGACCCGGAACGGATCACCCGCTGGTTCCTGCCGGTCAGCGGCGAGCTCCGCGAGGGCGGCAAGTACCAGCTCGAGGGCAACGCCGGCGGCACGATCTCCCGCTGCGACAAGCCGCACGGCTTCGCCGCCACCTGGGAGTACAACGGCGACGTCAGCTGGATCGAGGTCCGTCTCGTCCCGGAGGGCGACGGACGCACCCGCTTCGAGCTGGAGCACGTCGCGCACGTCGCCGACGAGTTCTGGGAGCAGTTCGGCCCCGGCGCCGTCGGGATCGGCTGGGACGCCGGCCTGCTCGGCCTGGCCATGCACCTGGCGGATCCGGCGGCGCCCCGCGACCAGGCGGCCATCGAGGCGTGGATGGTCTCCGACGAGGGCAAGCTCTTCTACCGGCTGAGCAGCGACAGCTGGGCCGAGGCCGCCGTCGCCGACGGCACCGACCCGGCCGTTGCCCGCGAGCGCGCCGACCGGTGCTACGCGGCCTACACGGGCGGCTGACCGGAGCCGTCAGCCCGCCGCGTTCGAAGGGCGGCCGCGGCGCGGGTCAC
>NZ_JBEZGQ010001447.1:0-1650 GCF_040650095.1 Actinoplanes sp. NPDC048791
TTGGGCCGCCCTGCGGGCGGGGGGCGCGTAGAGCATCCTCGGGCCCGCAAATTATACGCGCCCGGCTCCCCGGCCGCGGCCGGGGAGCCGGACCCACTTTCCAGGGAGGGACCCATGGGCGCCGTCGTCATCCTCGCCGCAATCGTCGCCAACCTCGTAGCCGCCTCGGGCGACTTCACGAGGGCGAAGTTCGCCACCGAAACCGCAGGGGAAGTAGGCGTTCCACTGACCTGGCTCCCCGTACTGGGCACCCTCAAGGTTGCCGGAGCAACCGGCCTGACCCTCGGCCTGATGGGCGTCCCCTACCTCGGTCTGGCCGCCGCGACCGGCCTGGTCCTGTTCTTCCTCGGCGCGATCGCTGTGCATCTGCGTGTACACGAGTTTCATCACGTCGTCGCCACCGTCGGCTACCTGGCCCTGGCCATCGCCGCCCTGAGCGCCGAACTGGTGTAGCCGGACGATCCCGGTAGGCCCTTCATCGCCCTCGACCCTTCAGGCAGACGCGTCGTACTGCTCAGGTCCCACAGCATCCGCGGCATGGCGGTGCGTCCCTGCGGCTGACGCACCACGTTCCACCGGCCATGTTGAGCATGATTCGCGATCGACAAGCGCCCTCACCGGGTGCCCGTCATGGCCGTCCGTCGTAAGCCGGGCGGTGATCCACGCGAACGACACAGCGTGCGGTGGCCCGCATACCGCGACAGCGCGACGTCCAGCGTGCGTGCCGGCTCACCACGGCGGCGAGGTGCGCGTAGTGCGGGAGAAGGGCACACACGCCGACCGGCGGTGGTCGCTCCCGATGACTTTCGCTCATGGTGCCAGCATCCACCGCGGTCGATCGTTGTCTTCTGTGGACCGGGTCGACGCTCGAACCGTGACACCGACACCCCTGCTCGGCAGCGGGCGGCGGACGTATCGTCCGCCGCCCGTCGGCCAGCAACCCCCATCCCGCGGCGAGCCTCAGCTGGTCTCCCGTGCGGCGCGCTCGATGAACGCCGCGGTGATGCCGGGATGGGACACGAAGACGGCGTGGGAAGCACCCTTGACGGACTGCACCGTGCCGCCCGTACGGTCGGCCATGAAGTGCTGGACCTTCGCCGGGATGTTCTTGTCCGCCTCGGCGATGAGGTGGTAGCTCGAGATGCCACGCCAGGCCGGCACGCCGGCGTCCTCGTTGAGCGCCGCAGCTGTGATCGGTCGTTGCGAGACGGCCATCAGTGCTGCCTCGTCAGCGGGCACGTCGGCGGCGAACTGCTGGTGAAACAGCTTCTGGTCCACGTACAGGTCCTGCCCGCCGTCCGGCAGCTGGACCGGCCGCAGGGTCTCGCCGAGCGTGCTGCCCGGGAACTTGACCGACAACTCTGTCGCGCTCTCGCCCCGGTCAGGGGCGAAGGCCGCGACGTAGACGAGCGCTTTGACATTTCTGGTGCCGTTCGCGGCGGTCGAGATGACATTGCCGGCGTAGGAGTGACCGACCAGCACGATGGGACCGTCGATGCTCTGCAGCAGCGCCTTGACCTGCGCGCCGTCGGATGCCACTCCGCGGAGGGGGTTGGCGGCGCCGACCACCGGATAGCCGTCGTGGAGCAATCGGCGGGCGACGCCGTTCCAGCCGCTGGAATCGGCGAACGCGCCGTGCACGAGCACGAC
>NZ_JBEZGQ010001448.1:0-1648 GCF_040650095.1 Actinoplanes sp. NPDC048791
GCAGCAGCAGGTCGAGCACCAGGCCGGTGAGCGCGAAATGGCCCTGGTGGTTGGTGCCGAACTGGACCGCAGCGGCTCGCGCCCGGCGACCTTGCCCTGCTGGGAAAACCCGCCCATGTCCAGCTGCGAGTGCAGGCGCGAGGCGGGCTGATTGCAGATCAGAACGATCGGGTACGGCGACAGCTCCGGCTCGTGGAATACGGGATGGCCGGGGCACTCGTCGTAGCCGAAACCGGCCACGGTCGCCGAGTACAGCTCGATCCTGCCGCTCGGGGTGTCCAGCGGCCGCCCGTCCCGGAAGCCGGCGAACAGTACGGTGTCCGCGCGCCTTCCCGGCAGCTCCACCTCGCCGGCCGCCCAGAAGTCGTCGAAGCCCGGCAGGTCCAGGTCGGCGCCCCAGTCCTCGTACAGGTGCCGCAGCCACTCGCCGCTGGTGCGCCCCTCGGTGAGCGCCTCGCGGTAGCCCAGCCGCTGGGCCAGGTCGGCGAAGATGTCGTACTCGTCGCGGGCCTCGGCGTACGGCTCGTCGGCGCGCTGCATGGCGATCAGGTGGGTGTCGCCGCGGCCGGCGCCCAGGTCGTCGCGTTCCAGGGTGGTGGTGACCGGCAGCACCACGTCGGCGTGGCGCGCGGTCGCCGTCCAGTACGGCTCGTGCACGATCACCGTCTCCGGCCGGGCGAAGGCGCGGCGCAGCCGGCTCAGGTCCTGGTGGTGGTGGAACGGATTGCCGCCGGCCCAGTAGACGAGCCTCGTGTCCGGATACCGGTGCCGGCCGCCGTCGTAGTCGAACTCCTCGCCGGGGTGCAGCAGCAGGTCGGCGATCCGGGCGCACGGGATGAAGTCCGGCACCGGGTTGCGGCCCCGCGGGAACGTCGGGAGCCCGTACGGCAGCTTGCCTCCGCCCACCTCACCCACTGAGCCGTACCCGTGGCCGAAACCACCGCCGGGCAGCCCGATCTGTCCCAGCACCGCGGCCAGGGCGAGCCCGGCCCAGAGCGGCTGCTCGCCGTGCCGGGTGCGCTGCAGCGACCAGCTGACCGTGATCAGCGTGCGGCCGGCCGCCATCCGCCGGGCCAGCGCGACGATCGCCGCCTCGTCCAGCCCGGAGATCTCCGCGGCCCAGGCCGGAGTCTTGTCCGCCACGTCGGCCAGGAACCGGCGTCCGCCGACCGTGTACCGGTCGAGGAAGTCCAGGTCGGCGTGCCCGTCGGCGACGAGCTGGTGGGCCAGGGCGAACATCACCGCCACGTCGGTGCCGGGGCGGACGGCGAGCCAGTCACCGGCCAGGTCGGCGGCGAGGTCGTCGCGCAGCGGTGACACCGAGGCGACCCGCAGGCCGCGCGCCGTGGCGGTGCGCAGGTGCTCGCGGAGATCGTGGTTGGCGCGGCCGCCGGGCGTGACGTAGCTGGTCGCGGCCCGGATGCCGCCGAAGGCGACCACCAGGTCGGTGTGCGCGGCGATCACCGGCCAGTCGGTGCCGCCCCGGATGATCGCGTGCGTGCCGCGGTGGCCGACCAGGTGCGGCAGGGCCACGTTGGACGCGGCGAAGCTGTAGTTGTCGCGCGCGCCGGTGTAGCCGCCGCCGAGGGCGAGGAAGCGGTGCAGCTGGGATTGCGCGTGGTGGAAGCGGCCGGCGCTGGCCCAGCCG
>NZ_JBEZGQ010001449.1:0-1645 GCF_040650095.1 Actinoplanes sp. NPDC048791
CTCGCCGCCGCCCGGGGCGGCGTGGAGCTGATCAACCTGGGTCTCGGCGGCAGCGCCCTGCTCGACCCGTTCACCGCACGCACCTTGCGGGACACCCCGGCCGACCTGATCAGCGTCAAGATCGGCATCAACCTGGTGAACGCCGACCTGATGCGGCTGCGCGCCTTCATCCCGGCCGTGCACGGCTTCCTCGACACCATCCGGGAGGGTCATCCCCGCACTCCCCTGCTGGTCACCTCGCCGATCTACTGCCCGATCCACGAGGACACCCCCGGCCCGGGCGCCTTCGACCTCGACGCCCTGCGCGAGGGCCAGGTCAAGTTCGTCGCCACCGGCGATCCGGCCGAGCGCGCCGCGGGCAAGCTGACGCTGCGGGTCATCCGCGACGAGCTGGCCCGCATCGTGGCGCAACGCGCCGCCGCCGACCCGCACCTGCATCACCTGAGCGGGCTCGACCTCTACGGCGAGGCCGACTCCGCCGAGCTGCCGCTGCCGGACCGGCTGCACCCGGACGCGGCCACCCACCGCCTCATGGGCGACCGCTTCGCGAAGCTGGTCTTCGAGGGCGACGGCGCCTTCGCGGCCGCCCGCAACACCTGACGACCGGTCGGTCCCAGGTCGTCAGCCGAGCAGGCCGGCCCGCTGGGCGAGCATCGCGGCGCGCACCCGGTTGTCGCAGTCCAGTTTGGCGAACACCCGGTACAGGTGGGTCTTCACCGTGCCCTCGCTGACCCACAGCCGGGCGCCGATCTCCGCGTTGGACAGGCCCTGGGCCAGCAGCACCAGCACCTCACGTTCACGCTCACTCAAGGTGGCGACCTTGCGCAGTTCCTCGGCCGCGGCGACGGGCGCGGCCGGCAGCCCGTCGAGCACCTGCCGGGTGACCTTCGGCGACAGGAAGGCGGCCCCGGCCGCGGCGGCCCTGATCGCCTGGGGCAGTTCGTCGACGGCGGACTCCTTGAGCAGGAAGCCGGCCGCTCCCGCGCGCAACGCCTCGGTGACGTATTCGTCCTCGCCGAAGGTGGTCAGCACGACGACGCGCACCTCGGGCGCGACCCGGCGGATCTCCCGCAGCGCGGCCAGCCCGTCGAGCACGGGCATCCGGATGTCGAGCAGCGCGACGTCCGGCCGGTGCCGCACGGTGAGCTCGACCGCCGCGCGGCCGTCGGCGGCCTGGGCGACCAGCTCGACGCCGTCGGTGGTGCGCAGGATGGCGTCGATCGCGGTGCGGATGAGCCGGTCGTCGTCGGCCAGCAGGACGCGGATGAGGTCGGTCACGGAGGCGCTCTCGTCGTCGGGCGGTCAGGACCGTTGGTCGAGGAATTCCTGCTTGTCGACCAGTGTGCCGTCGCGGAAGCAGAACCGGTAGATCAGGTCCTGCCCGGTCACCACGGCCAACTGTTCCAGCACGGCGGCGTGATGATCCTCGCAGGTGGCGCCGGGCACGGGCCGGCCGCCCACCGCGCCGGTGACTCCGTCGTCGGGCAGCAGCGCGCGTACCTCGGTGGCGCTCTGTCCGATGTGGACGCTGTCGAAGGTGGCGCGCGGGACCGTACTCAAGGTTGTGGTGAGCCAGAGAGCGGCGACGCAGAGCGCCAGGACGCCGCCGATGGCGAGGGTCGCGGCGGCCAGCACGAACCGTGAC
>NZ_JBEZGQ010001450.1:0-1642 GCF_040650095.1 Actinoplanes sp. NPDC048791
TCGCCTGGGTGGCGACGGCCTTCGCGGTCGGCAGCGCGATCTGTGCGGCGGCGGCCGGTCCCCTGGTCGCTGCCGGCATCCGGTACGGCCTCAGCCTCGCACCCATGGCCGCGCTGATCTGCGTCGCGGTGCTGACTGTGGTGTACCGGGCGAGCTCGGCGCCGGCTCGGGTGGGCGGCGCGTGACCGGCCACATCGTCTGGGACTGGAACGGCACGGTCTTCGGCGACAGCCGGGCGCTCATCGACGCGACCATCGACGCCTTCGCCGCGTGCGGCCTGCCCGCCGTCACCCGCGCGGCCTACCAGCGCCACCACACCCAGCCGATCACCACCTTCTACGAGCGGCTCGCCGGCCGGCCGCTGACCGGCGACGAGCAACGACGGCTCGACGAGTGCTTCCGCGCCGCGTACGCCCGGCACCGTACGGCCGTGACCCTCACCGCCGACGCGATCGACGCGTTCTCCCGGTGGACGGCCGCCGGCGGCCGGCAGTCGCTGCTCTCGATGTATCCGCACGAGCAGCTCGTCCCGCTGATCGCTGCCGCGGGCATCGGCCACCATTTCACCCGCGTCGACGGCAGCACCGGCCGGGACCTGGCCCACAAGGCCCCGCATCTGCGCCGCCACCTGCACGAGCAGGGCATCGCGGCGCACCACGCGGTCGTCGTCGGGGACAGCTTCGACGACGCCCGCGCGGCCCGCGAGTGCGGCGTCCGGTGCGTGCTCTACCACCCGGGCGAGGACGCTCTGCACGCCCGCGACCACTTCGCCGACGCCGGTGTGCCGGTCGTGGCGACGCTGACCGCCGCGGTGGAACTGCTGCTCAGCCGCCCGGCACCATCCAGCTGAGTACGGGCGTGCCCTGCAGGGTGACCAGGACACACATGACCAGCAGCAGCACCAGGCTCCAGCCGACCACCTTGCGGAAGATGTCACCCTCCCGGCCGGCCATGCCGACGGCGGACGCGGCGATCGCCAGGTTCTGCGGGCTGATCATCTTGCCCAGCACCCCGCCGGAGGAGTTCGCGGCGGCGAGCAGCACCGGATCGAGCCCGGCGCGGGCCGCGGTCTCCACCTGCAGGGCGCCGAAGAGAGCGTTGGCCGAGGTGTCGGAACCGGTCACCGCCACCCCGATCCAGCCCAGGATGGAGGACAGGAAGATGAACAGCCCACCGGCCTGCGCGAGGAACTCGCCGAGCGTGTTGGTCTGGCCGGACTGGTTGAGCACGTAGGCCAGCGCCAGCACCGCCATCACGGTCACGATGGCGTGCCGGAGCTCCACATAGGTGTCGGCGTAGGCCCGCAGGGCCCGGCCGGGCCGGATCCGCAGCACCACCGCGGTCAGGATGCCGGCCAGGATCATCAGGGTGCCCGCGGCGCCGAGCCAGCCCAGGGTGAAGGTGGTCGAGGCCAGCGGTTTGCCGTTGGTGCCGATGATGTGCAATCCCGGCCAGCCGAAGGTGACCGTCCACGGCCGCCCGGCCAGGGCCGACTTGACCGCCCCGATGTTGGCGATCGAGAAGATCACGATGATGATCAGGTACGGGGCGTAGGCGCGGGCGATGTCGACCCCGCTGTCGCGGCGCGCCAGGCCGGCGTCCGCACCGGCCCGGGCCGGCTCCTTGTCCGCCCCGCCCGGCC
>NZ_JBEZGQ010001451.1:0-1635 GCF_040650095.1 Actinoplanes sp. NPDC048791
CGGCTGGTCGAGCTGGCCACCGCCGGACTGCCGGTCACGGTGCTGCCGACCGACGGCCGTACGGTCGGACGCGATCCCGACCTGCCGGAGGAGGGCTTCGACCGGGTGCTGGTCGACGCGCCCTGCACCGGGCTGGGCTCGCTGCGCCGGCGTCCGGAGTCGCGCTGGCGGCGTACCCCGGCTGATCTTCCGCCGTTGACCCGGCTCCAGCGGGAGCTGCTCGTGGCCGCGCTGCGGGCCGTGCGTCCCGGCGGCGTGGTCGCCTATGTGACCTGCTCACCGCACATGGTGGAGACGCAGGTGACCGTCACCGAGGGCGCCCGCCGCAGCGGTGTGGAGGTCGACTTCGTGGACGCGCGCCCGTTGCTGCCGCCGGGCATGCCCAAGCTGGGCCCGGGGCCGACGGTGCAGTTGTGGCCGCACCGGCACGGCACCGACGCGATGTTCCTGGCGGTGCTGCGCCGCACCAGCTGAGCGCCTTGTGCACTGTCCCGGTCAACAAAGTCCGGTATAAAGATGGACATGGATGTCATCGGGGCAGGTTTCGGCCGTACCGGCACACTCAGCCTGAAGATCGCGCTCGAGATGCTGGGTCGCGGGCCGTGCATGCACATGCTGCCGCTGCTCGACGATCCCGAACGGGCGACGCTGTTCGCCCGGGCCGCCGAGGGTGACCTCTCCAGCCTTGACAAGGCGCTGGAGGGGCACCGCTCCACGGTGGACTGGCCCGGCACGTACTTCTGGCGGGAGCTGACCGAGAGGCATCCGGACGCCAAGGTGGTGCTGACGGTCCGCGACCCGCAGAAGTGGTACGACAGCGCGCACAGCACGATCTTCCAGGCGGCGCGGAGCGCGCCGCGCGACGGCGACGACTCCGTGACCGCGGGCCTGGCCATGGTCCGGTCGCTCATCTGGGAGGGCACCTTCGGCGGCCGCTTCGCCGACCGGGAGCACGCCGTGCGGGTCTTCACCGAGCACAACGAGGCGGTGCGCCGCGAGGTCCCGGCGGACCGGCTGCTGGAGTTCGAGGTCTCGCAGGGCTGGCAGCCGCTCTGCGACTTCCTCGGCGTCCCGGTGCCGGACGCGCCGTTCCCGCGGGCCAACGACAGCGCGACCTTCCAGGCGCGGATCCGGGAGCGGCAGAGCGCCGGCAAGTTGTAGCGCCGTCAGTCCACGGGCAGCACCGAGGGGCCCGCGCCCTTCAGCGAGCGGGTGAAGGTCCGCTTGGCGAAGTACACGAAGCAGCGCACCCGCCGCTCGCCGGACAGCCATTCGGTGCGCGTCGGGTTGTAGGAGATCCAGCCGGTGCGGTACTGCATGTCCGAGTCGTCCGGCAGCTTCGCGAACTTGGCGATCACCCCGCGGCAGCCCGCCGCGCTGCGCTCGGTGCCGGACTCCAGCGCCGCGTAGGTGATCTCCGGCGCCTTCCACAGCCCGGCGAACTCGGCCCGGTGCCGCTCGTCACACGGCACCGGGCGCATCGTCGTCACCGTCTCGCCGTCGACCGTCGGGTTGAAGCAGCCCAGCTTGAGCGGCGACGCACCGGCCAGCTCCCCGGCCAGGCTGCCGGTGCGGCTGGTCCGGCTCTGCCCGTCGAGGTCGGCGGTCGTGACGTCGCAGCGGAACCAGCGCGCG
>NZ_JBEZGQ010001452.1:0-1632 GCF_040650095.1 Actinoplanes sp. NPDC048791
CGACCGCCTCGCGGGTCGTCACCAGCACCGCCACCGGCCGGCCGAGCACCGCCTCACGCTGCTGGAACGCCGCCACCCGCTGCAGGTAGTCGGACTGGTGGATGCCGGTGGCCTGGAGCAGCTCGTCGAAGCCGTCGAGCAGGATGACCGGCATCGCGCCGCCGGCCGAGCGGGCCAGCTCCGCCCAGGCCACGGTCTCGCCGACGGTGTCGCGCAGCGCCTGCTCCACCTGGTCCTGGATCTCCGCCTCGGCGCGCACGTCGCGCAGGGCGACCCGGACGACCAGGAAATCCGCGGCCGGCAGCCGGGCGGCCAGGATCCGGGTCAGCGAGGACTTGCCGGCGCCGGGCTGGCCCAGCAGCAGCATCGGGACGTCCGCCGCCTGCGGGGTGGTCCCGGTGGTGGCCAGGAAGCCGGCCAGGTCGTCGCGCGGCTCCGCCTGCCACCAGTCCGGCTCGGCCGGCCGGGACCCGACGCCGGCCACCTGGACCCGGAAGCGCGGATCGATGTAGGCCGCGCCCAGGACGGGCATGATCAGGTCGCCGGCGTCGCCGCCGAGGATGGGGCGGTCCAGCTCCGCCCGGTACGCGGCGGCGAGGGCGGCGCGCAGCCGTACCGGGTCGCGGCCGGAGGTGGCCCGCAGCAGGTCCTCCTCCAACGCCCGCAGGCCGCGTGCCGCCGCCCGGTCCTCCAGCCGGCGCATCCAGATCGCGAACTCGGGCAGCTCGGCGGACAGCCGGCGGGCCGCCTCCTCGTAGCGGTCAAGAGCGCGGTCCGGCAGCTCGCTGGGCAGCAGACTGTCGACCCGGCGCTGGGTGCGCACGTCGGAGTTGTCCCAGACCGCAAGGCGGCCGAGGTGGTCGACCATCTTCAGGGCCAGCGTGTCGTACCAGTCCTGGAGATCGCTCAGCAGGTCGTCGTAGGTGCGGTCCGGCGACGGCACCGGGATGGTCCCGGCGAGCAGCCGGCCGGGCCAGTCACCGGTCACCTTGGTGCCCACGGCCAGCATGATCTGCTCGTCGCGGGCGAAGCCGGGCGTGGCCATGCCGGCCGTGCCGAGACAGTCGTCGAGCGCTTCGAAGAACGCGGTGACCACCAGGACCCCGTGGGCTGCTTGCAGCCGCATGCTGCGGTCGTAGCGGCTCAGGCCGCGTACCGTCTCGGTCAGCCTGCCGGCCACCAGGTGGCCGAGCCGGATCGCCTCGG
Source organism: Actinoplanes sp. NPDC048791 (assembly GCF_040650095.1). NCBI lineage: Bacteria > Bacillati > Actinomycetota > Actinomycetes > Micromonosporales > Micromonosporaceae > Actinoplanes > Actinoplanes sp. NPDC048791. The sequence goes on from NZ_JBEZGQ010001452.1 coordinate 1,207, forward strand.
CCTTGGCGTCGAAGAGGCTGAGTGCGACCTCGCTGCCGCCGGCCGTGGCCAGGCTCAGCGCCCCGCCGAGCAGGTTGTCCGCGACCGTGACCAGCGGACTCGACCCGCCGAGCAGCTTGACCGCGCTGGCATACGTCAGACCCTGCGGCATCCGAACACTATGGACCATCGCGCAGGGCGGCGGCCAGTTCCCGTCGGGAGCCGAGGCCGAGCTTGCCGAAGACCTTGCGCAGGTGCCACTCGACGGTGCGCGGGCTGAGGAACAGGACGGTGCCGATCTCCGGGTTGGTGCGTCCCGCCGCGGCCAGGCGGGCGATCTGGGCCTCCTGCGCGGTCAGCTCGGCGCGGGCGCCGGGGACACGCTTGTGGACGGTCTCGCCGGTGGCGACCAGCTCGCGCCCGGCCCGGTCGGCGAAGCCCTGCGCG
>NZ_JBEZGQ010001453.1:0-1629 GCF_040650095.1 Actinoplanes sp. NPDC048791
ACAACTACCCGATGACGGTCTCGCTCAACAAGTAGCGCATCGATGGCGCCGGCCCCCGGCCCGGCGCCATCGGCGTCACGGCAGCAGGTCGCGGATCACGGCGTCGGCCAGCAGCCGGCCGCGCAGGGTGAGGACCACCCGGCCGGCCTCGTACGCCGCCGGGTCCAGCAGGCCGTCGGCCAGGGCCCCGGCCGCGCCGGTCAGCCCGGTCGCGTCCAGCGCGGTCAGCGGCAGGCCGTCACGCAGCCGTACGCGCAACATCACGTCCTCGACGTGACGGTCCGCATCGGTCAGGATCTCCCGGCCGTGCCCGGGCGACAGACCGGCCTCCACCCGCTTCGCGTACGCGGCCGGATGCTTGACGTTCCACCAGCGCACCCCGCCGACGTGGCTGTGCGCGCCCGGCCCGAGCCCCCACCAGTCCCCGCCGGTCCAGTACAAGAGGTTGTGCCGGCAGCGGGCGTCCGGTGTCGTCGCCCAGTTCGACACCTCGTACCAGGAGAACCCCGCCCCGCCCAGCGCCGCCTCGGCGGCCAGGTAGCGGTCCGCGGCCACGTCGTCCTCCGGGTACGGCAGCTCACCCCGGCGCATCCGGGCCGCCATCCGCGTCCCGTCCTCCACGATCAGCGAGTACGCGCTGACGTGATCCACCCCCGCGTCGAGCACCGCGGCCAGCGAACGGGCGAAGTCCTCGGGCGTCTCCCCCGGCGTCCCGTAGATCAGATCCAGGTTGACGTGGTCGAAGCCGGCCTCCCGGGCCTCGATCGCGGCCTGCGGCGCCCGCCCGGCGGTGTGCCGGCGCTCCAGGATCCGCAGCACGGCCGGGGCGGCGGACTGCATGCCCAGCGAGATCCGGGTGTAGCCGGCCTTACGCAGCGCCTGCAGCGACTGCGGGGTCACCGACTCGGGGTTGGCCTCGGTGGTGATCTCCGCGTCGGCGGCCAGCCCCCAGGTGCGGTCGATGCCCTCGAGGATCCGGCCCAGGTCGCCCGGGTCGAGCAGGGTCGGCGTGCCGCCGCCGACGAACACGGTGTCGACGCGCGCGCCGGTGACCGAGGCGGCCAGCTTCAGCTCGGCCAGGACCGCGTCGGCGTAGCCCTCCCGGCTGGCGCCCCCGCCCAGCTCGCTGGCCGTGTACGTGTTGAAGTCGCAGTACCCGCACCGGCTGGCACAGAACGGGACGTGGACGTAGACCCCGAAACCCCGTCCGCCGACGTCGCGCAGGGCACTGTCGGGCAGCGAGCCGTCACTCGGTACGGGCTCGCCCTCGGGCGCGGGACCAGGCATCCGTCAAGTGTGCACGTACACCGTTAGGGTTCCGGCATGGAGTTGGTCCGTACCGTCACCGCAGCCGGGGTGACCACCGTGACGCTGGACAGCCCGGCGAACCGTAATGCGCTCTCCTCGCTGCTCATGAGCGAGCTGCTGGCGGCGCTCGGCGCCGCGCTCACCGACCCGGCGGTCCGGGCGGTGGTGATCTCGCACACCGGCCCGGTCTTCTGCTCGGGGGCCGACCTGAAGGAGACCGCCGAGGCCCGGGAGTCCGGCAAGATCCCGGCTGAGCTGCTGGCCGACGTGCTCGCCGCGATCTGGGAATTCCCGAAGCCGGTGCTGGCCCGGATCGCCGGC
>NZ_JBEZGQ010001454.1:0-1627 GCF_040650095.1 Actinoplanes sp. NPDC048791
GCGCCGATGGGCAGCACCAGGGCCTGGTCGGCGGCCGACGAGGGCGGCGGATGGGCCACGTCCGTCGCGGCGATGGTCTGCTCGTGGTCGGACCGCATGACGGCCGCGACGACCTCACGGACCCCCGGGTCGAGCGGCCGGCAGGCGGTCGGCTCGAGCCCGCACACCCCGGCCACGGCCGGCTCGCCACCGCCGGCCGGGTCGTCCAGGTAGAGGACGGCGAACGGCACGTCGGCGGCGTTCTCGCCGAGGACCTGCGCGACCTGGGTGCCGAGCACGGCCTGGTCCGGCGAGTCGGCCAGCCGGGAGCCGAGGGCGCTGAGGGTACGGACGCGACGGTCGGCCAGCACCCGCCGGGTGGTGTCGCTGACGATGCAGAAGACCCCGCCGACGGCCCCGTCGGCCGAGCGGATCGGGTCGTACGAGATGTCGAAGTAGGTCTCCTCGAGGAAACCGAACCGCTCGATCATGAACAGGTAGTCGGCGGCCCAGAACGACTCGTCCCGTTCCTTCACCCCGGTGAACAGCTCCTGGAGCACCGCCCAGGTCTCGGGCCACATCTCCCGGCCCGGCCGGCCCAGATGCCCGGGGTGCTTGCTGCCCATCGTCGGGATGTACGCGTCGTTGTACAGCGCGCAGTGGTCGTCCCCCCAGAAGAGGACGATCTGGGCCTTGGAGGCGAGCATCGTGGCGACGACGTCGGCCAGCTCGGTGGGCCAGGCGGCCGGTGCGCCGAGCGGGGTGGCCGCCCAGTCGAGCTCGAGCATGCGCCGGCCCATCTCACCACCGCGCTTGAACGCCGTCCGCAACCGCTGCGGCAGAGCCTCGTCCGCGCTGGCCCCCATGCGTCCTCCCGCGGATGTCTTCGGCCGACAGGGCTGCACCGTAACACCGACGGCGACGGCTTTCAGCCGTGGCTAACCTTGCCCGCGTGACGTCGGCTGCCTTGCATCGAGCGTTGACCGAATCGAGCCTGCGGCCGTTGCCCGGTCCGGCCGCTGAGCTGCTGCGGGCGCTGGACGCCCCGCCGCGGCTCGGTGCGCATCTGCGGGCCGTGCACGACGTCGCCTGGTCGCTGACCGACGTGCTGGGGCGACGCCGGCCGGATCTGGAGTTCGACACCACCGCGGTGCTCTTCGGTGCGGCGACCCACGACATCGGCAAGGTCGTGCATGTGGCCGAGCTCTCCGCGCCCGGTCACCGGCATGAGGAGGCCGGCCGGGACCTGCTGTTGCGCTACGGCGTGCCCGCGCACCTGGCCCGTTTCGCCGGCAATCACGGCAGCTGGGACGCGCCCGAGGTGACGCTGGACGACCTGCTGGTCAGCCTGGCGGACAAGGTGTGGAAGGGCGCCCGGGTCACCGGGCTGGAGGATCGGGTGGTCGTTCACCTGGGCGGTGCGCCCTGGGAGGCGTTCCTGGTGCTGGACGACGTGCTGCAGGGCCTGGCCGCCGGGGCTGACGAGCGCCTGGCGTTCCAGGCGGCGCATCCGGTCGCGGTCTGAGCCTCAGGCGGCCAGTGCCGTCCGGCCCACATGATCGACCCCAACCTGGGCGCGATCACCTGGATCATCGCCGGGGGCGGCGTCCTGATCGCCGGGGTGCTGGCCACGCTCGAGGTGCGCAGC
>NZ_JBEZGQ010001455.1:0-1625 GCF_040650095.1 Actinoplanes sp. NPDC048791
GGCACCGCCACGCTGACCAGTGCCGCCGTGGTGAGCTCGGCGGTCAGGGCGCCGATGGTGCTGCGGTTGAGGCCGAGCCGGTTGGTGAGCTCGGCCCGCGACGTCGCGCCGTGCAGGTGGACGTAGCGCAGCAGGGACCCGAGGTTGTGCCGGCGTACCTCCTCCGGGCTGGGGCCGGCCCGCATCAGCGCGCCGTCCCCGTGCCCGAAGTTTCGCTCACCGGGTTCCGGTAGCTGCCGCCCTGCGTCGGGCCAGGGCGTCGACGCTGGCCGCGACCAGCAGGATGAGGCCGGTGAAGATGTACTTCTGGCCGGACGAGAAGCCCATCAGGCCCATCCCGTTGTCGATCACCGCGATCACCGCACCACCGATGACCGCGTTGATGATCTTTCCCTTGCCGCCGAAGAGGCTGGTGCCGCCGATGACGGCCGCGCCCACCGAGTAGAGCAGGATGTTGCTGCCACCGGTGTTGGGGTCGACCGAGCTGGCCCGGCTGACCGCCATGATGCCGCCGATCGCGGCCATGGTGGACGCGATCGCGAAGACCGAGATGCGGATCCGGTCGACCGGGATGCCGGCCCGGCGGGCCGCCTCGGTGTTGCCGCCGACGGCGTAGACGTGCCGGCCGTAGGTGGTGCGGCCGAGCACGAAGGTCCAGAAGATCAGGAAGGCCCCGATGATCGGGACCACGATCGGTACGCCCTTGAGCGAGTTGATCGCCGGGTTGACGGCCCGCTCCTGCGACAGCACCGCCGTGGTGGTCAGCACCAGCACCGCCAGGCCGCCGATGCGCAGCAGCACGATGCCGATCGGGTCGGTCACCAGGCCGCGGGCGGCGCGGCTGCGGATCCGGCTGAACTGCACCAGCGCGTAGCCCGCGACCACGCCGATGGCCAGGATCCAGCTCCACAGCACCGGGATGTTGTCGTTGTTGAGCGAGATGACGAACTGGTCGCGGATCGAGATGTTGATGCCGCCACCCAGCAGCACCAGCAGCAGGCCCTGGAAGCCGAGGAACGCGGCCAGCGTGACGACGAAGGACGGGATGCCGACCTTGGCGATCAGCAGGCCCAGCGCCAGGCCGATGACCACGCCGGTGAGCAGCGCGGCCGGGATGGCGAGATACCAGGCGACGCCGTGGTTGGTCAGCAGGATGGCCATGACCGCGCCGCAGACGCCGCTGGCGAAGCCGGCCGACAGGTCGATCTCACCCAGCAGCAGCACGAAGATCAGGCCCATGGCGATGAAGACCACCTGGGCGCCCTGGGTGAACAGGTTGGCGAAGTTCAGCGGGCTGAAGAAGGTCTCCCGCGCGACGCCGAAGATCAGCGACAGGACGACCAGCCCGAGGACGGCGGGCAGGCTGCCCAGGTCGCCGCCGCGGACCCGGCCCCAGTAGTCGTGGATGTGGCCGGCGAGGGTCGGCTTGACCACCTGGACGCCGCCGGCCGTGGTCGTGGTGGTGGTCACTGGTCCCCTCCGGGCGTGATGTCGATGGCGTCGCTGGCGAAGTCGCCGGGCTTCTCCGGGGGCAGGCCGAGGTTGCCGCTGCGTCCGGAGGTGATGAGTTCGACGATCTGGGAGTGGGTGACGTCGGTGGTTTTGACCTGGGCGGCGGTGCGGCC
>NZ_JBEZGQ010001456.1:0-1624 GCF_040650095.1 Actinoplanes sp. NPDC048791
GCCCCAAGCCGGGCCTCAAGCCGGGCCCCAAGTCGCGCCCGCAGCCGGCCTTCCAGCCGGGCCCCACTCGGCGCCCGCAGCTGCGTCCCAAGCCGTGCCCCAAGCCACGCCTGGAGCCGCACCCCACCGCGCCGGCTGGATCGTCCTAGGCCTGATCGCCGGTGCGGCGCTGCCGGTCCAAGGCGCTGTCAACGCCGCCCTGCGCACAGACCTACGCCCCCCACTAGCCGTAGGCACGGTCAGCTTTATCGTCGCCACCCTGACCATCACCGTCGTCTTCGGCCTGCTCCGCGCGGCCGGCCGGACACCACCACTGCGGGTCCGGCCGCTCGCTGCGATGCCCCGCTGGGGCTGGCTCGGCGGTGTCGCAGCCGCCGTCTACGTCACCGCGACGCTGCTGCTCATCCCCAGGATCGGCGCGGCCACAACGGTCGCCCTGACCGTCACCGGTCAGCAGCTCGCCTCGGCGGTGATCGACCACTTCGGACTGTTCCGGCTACCGCCGCGGCCGCTGACCAAGGCCCGGTTCGGCGGCCTGACGGCCCTGGTCATCGGCTGCGCCCTCGTCCAGTTCGCGTGAACGTGAACCTGAACCTGAACCTGAAAAGGAGCACCTCATGAGCGCGGCGCCGATCGGCGTGGTCTTCGGCAGCCTGACCCCCCCCAAGGCCGGGATCGGCTGCGCTGCCGCTCGGGCCGGGATCGGCTGCGCCGCTCGGGCCGGGATCGGCCGCGCCGCGGCTCAGGCCGGGATCGGCCGCGGATGGCGTGACGTAGCCGTCGGCTCAAGGCGCATGAGCTCGGCGTCCCCCAGCCGCTCGACAAGCCGCTGCCATTCGGCGTCCGCACCGAGCCGCTTCTCCGCTTGCGACCACTGCTCCCACCCGGCGAAAACCGCCAGCGCGACCACGTGGTTGCCGTCGCGCACCGGCAACCGCGGGAACGTGTTGGCGCTCGGCTCGGTGCGCCACATGGCCACCGGCACGCCGAGCGCCCGCTCGAGCACCTCGTGCCCGCGGCCGGTCAGCGCCGCTTCCAGGTCGGAGCCGGCCGGAAGCGACCAAGCCAGAGTGATTGCCCACGCCGGGTCGGCCGTCGGTCCCGGTGCTCCGGCGGCAACCGCATGACCCGGGCGGTGGGCCGGCGAGGTCGGGCGCAACAGCAGCACATCATCGCTGTCGATCATGGTGGCGTTGGCGGCGTCCCGGTGCTCCTGCCATACCGGCCCGAGGTAGAAGTCCTCCAGCGCCTCGTGGCGTTGTGCCATGGACGTGAAGCCGCGGAACCATACGAAACGATCCGGGTCGTCCCGGTCCCGGAACTGCCCGCCCAGCCGCATGCCCGACCGTTCCAGGCCGTCGACGAACCACCGCTGGAACGCCTCCTGGAGCTCGTCGAACGTGCCCGGCCGCAGCGTGTATCGGCGCATCTCGACGACGTCGCAGCCGGCCAGGTCGGCGGCCACGGCGTTCTGCTGATCCCGCACGGGTTCCCCCATCTGTAACAATGTGTGTTACTCATTATGAGGGGAGGCCACCCATGGCCGGCAACAGTCGTCTCACCGTGGCCGTGCACGCCCTGTGCTGGCTCGCGCTGGCCCGGCGGCACGGCCACTCGGGGCTGA
>NZ_JBEZGQ010001457.1:0-1623 GCF_040650095.1 Actinoplanes sp. NPDC048791
CTCGCCCTGCCGGGCTGCCCCGCGGACGGCGGCCCCCCGGGGGCGCCGGCCGCGGCCAGCGCCGCTCCTTCCGCGCAGCCGACCGCCAGCTCGGGCATCGGCAGCGCGCCCGCACCGGCCGGCGCGCTGGACGGTAAGCGGCAGGTCTTCTTCCTGCCCCGGCTCGACGACAACGAACTGCCGGACTCGGTGCTGGCCGTGACCGCCGCCGGCCGGATCCAGGTGACCGACGACTACGCCGACCGGGCGCTCTTCGTGCCGGTGCCCAAGGGCCGCGGCGCGAAGGAACGCCTGATCAAGACGGGCACCCTCCGAGCCGGGGGCGAGCCCTTCTGCCTGCAGGTGCAGGGCAGCGCGTCCGGCCCGCTCACCGTCGTCACGGCGCCGTGCGACACCGGCGAGCCGAAGCAGCACTTCACCTTCGAGCCGGCCGGCCAGGACGACGAGGGCCGCACCACCTACGCCGTGCGCAACCGGGACGCCTTTCTGCGGTGGCACCCGCTGGGCGCGGCCGGGCTGGTCGCCGAGAAGGCCGACGACAGCCAGATGGAGACGACCTTCTCCCTGCAGGACCAGGGCGCCGCCGCCCTGCCGAAGGGCGACTGAGCCGGCTCAGTCGCCGGTGACGCCGTCGATGCGTTCGCGGAGCAGGTCCGCGTGGCCGTTGTGGCGGGCGTACTCCTCGATCATGTGCAGGTAGACCCAGCGGAGACTCACCGCCGACCGCCGCTCGGTGGAGAACTCGTGCTCCAGCGGAAGGTCGGCGACCGCCGCGTCGGCCGCCTCGATCTCGGCGAGGAGCGTAGCGTGGTCGGCCGCCGCGTCCGCCTGCTCGATGTCGTCGAAGTCGCCCTCCTCGTTGGTGTCCGAGCAGTAGATGTCCGAGACCTTCTCGCCGGTCGCGTTGATCCGGAACCAGCCGCGTTCGACCTCGGCCAGGTGGCGGAGCAGGCCGAGCAGCGAAAGCTTCGAGGGCTCGACCGAACGCAGCTTGAGCTGCTCGGCGGTGAGCCCGGCGCATTTGGTGAGCAGGGTCTGCCGGTGCAGGTTGAGCCAGCCCTCGAGCATGGCTCGCTCGTCGCCGGTGAAGGGTTCTTTGACGCGGTGCGCCGCGGGCGCGGTCCAGGAAGTCACAAGGTCATCCTGGACCGTGCAGATGGACGTCCGCCACCGTATACAGGTCGCCGTCCCTGGTCGTTCCCTCGACCCGTACGTCGGCCCGGGCGCCGGAGTGCCGCAGGGTGCTCACCGCGTTGCCGAAGTACGGCCCGGCCAGCCGCCGCCAGCGCACCGACGGGCGGCGTACCCCGGCGCTGCGGGCCACCCCGCGGACGCCCTTCGCGGCCAGCCGTGACCAGCTGAAGCGCATCAACGGCCGCATGACCGTCGGCACCTGGTTGTGGATCGGGGAGCACGTCAGCTGGTGCACAGGTGTCGCCACGGCCGGTCCGAGGTCGGCGCGGGCGACGTACGAGTGGTGCACGTCGCCGGACAGCACGCTGATCGAGGCCGGTGCCGCGTACGCTCCGCCGGCTCCGACACGGTGGCCCGGGGCCTCCGGGCCGCCTTCGCCCAGGCGGCGGAACAGCTCGGTCAGCGCGTCGAACGAGCGGGTGAACGCCG
>NZ_JBEZGQ010001458.1:0-1620 GCF_040650095.1 Actinoplanes sp. NPDC048791
CGACGACGGGGACGACGACTAGCGCCCGGACGTCCCGCACCGTCGCGGTCGCCCTGGCCGGCGGCGCCGACGTGGCCGGCGTCGCCTGGGCGACCGGCACCGCGTTCGGCTACCGCGGACCGGCCTTCGCCTGGGTGCTGCACTTCCTGCTGATGGGCTGGAGCTCCGGCGTCCTGGACGCCGCGCGGCCGCGCCTGACCAGCAGCTATTTCCGGGTCCGCGACTGGGAGCCGGCCGGGTACCGCCGGCTCGGCGCGTGGTGGTACCTGCGGCTGCTGCGCGCGATCGGCTGGGAGCGGCTGATGCGCGGCGGCCGCGGGTTCACCGGCACCCGGGTGTCGCTCGCGGTGCTGGACAGGCAGACCCGCTCGGCGGAATGTGGCCACCTCGTGGTCGCCGTCGTGGTGACCGCGGTGTCGGTCGTGGCGGCCGCGGCCGGAGCGTGGGACGCCGTCGCCTGGCTGTCCGGCCTCACGGTGTTGCTGCACCTCTTCCCCGTGCTCCTCCAGCGGGCCCTGCGAGCGCGCATCCAGCGCCTGCGGTCGCCGGGCAAGGACGTGAGCGGGGCGTATCCGCGGGGCGGCCGGTGACGTTGAGCTGGTGGCGATCATGCCCAGCAGCCGTCAGGAGCCGCCCATGCTGCCACCGCACCGGCCCGCTCCGGCCACCCGGCTCGGAGCGTTGCCCCGTCGTGGCCTGTTCGCCCTCGGCGGCGCCGCGCTGACGGTGGCGCTCACCCCGGTCGCCGCCTCGGCCGCGACGGCAGCCGTGCCCCTCCGGCGGAATCCGTTCACGCTCGGGGTCGCCTCGGGTGATCCCCTGCCCGACGGCGTGGTGCTGTGGACCAGGCTGGCGCCGCGGCCGCTGGAACCCATGGGCGGACTGCCGTTCGCCGGCTACCCCGTGCAGTGGCAGGTGGCCGAGGACGCGGCGTTCCGGCAGGTGGTGCGCTCGGGCACGGCGACCGCGCGGGCCGAGTACGGCCACTCGGTCCACGTCGACGTGCGCGGCCTGCGGCCCGGCCGGGACTACCACTACCGGTTCCGCACCGGGGCGCACCTCAGCCCGGCCGGCCGTACGCGTACCGCACCCGCCGTCTCCGCCTCCCCGCAGGCGCTGCGGTTCGGGGTCGCGTCCTGTCAGGCCTACGGCGACGGGTACTTCACCGCGTACCGGCACCTGGCCGCGGAGGACCTCGACGTGGTCTTCTTCCTCGGCGACTACATCTACGAGAACGCCCTCACCAGCACCGGCGGCAACCGGCTGGACCCCGGACTCCACCTGCCGGACACGTTCGAGCTGCCGGTCGACACCCTCGACCTCTACCGGATGCGGTACGCGCTGTACCGCACGGATCCGGACCTGCAGGCCGCGCACGCCGCCGTCCCGTGGGTGCTGACCTGGGACGACCACGAGGTCCAGGACAACTACGCCGCCGGGGTGCCGCGCTTCGACATCCCGGCCCGGGACTTCCTCGTGCAGCGGGCCAACGCCTACCGCGCGTACTGGGAGAACCAGCCCCTGCGCCGCCCGCAGCAACCGTCCGGCGCGGGGATGCGGCTGCACCGCCGGCTGCGGTTCGGCGACCTCGCCGAGGCGCATGTCCTCGACACCCGGCAG
>NZ_JBEZGQ010001459.1:0-1619 GCF_040650095.1 Actinoplanes sp. NPDC048791
GACCGCCTCGCGCAGCGCGGGTTGCCGCTCCAGGGCGGCGGCGGCGCTGCCGGCCCGGTACGGCCCGGTGGCCAGGAGCCGGTCGAGCAGCTCCCGCGCGGTGGGCCGATCGGCCGGATCCTTGGCCAGCGCCTGCTCGACGAGGTCCCGCAGGGGTCCGGTGAGACCGTCCAGGACGGGTGGCATGGTCAGGATGCGCACCGCGACCATGTGCGGCATGTCCGCCGCGAACGGCGTGCGGCCGGTGCCGGCGTAGGCGATCACCGCACCCCAGGCGAAGACGTCCGCGGCCGGGGTGAGGTTGCGGCCGGTGCTGGAGTCGAAGCGCTCCGGCGCCATGTAGGTCACGGTGCCGACCATCTGGTCGGTCCGGGTGTGGTTCACGGCCCCTTCGACGGCCCGCGCGATCCCGAAATCGATGACCTTCGGGCTGCCCGGAGCGAGCAGCACGTTGCTGGGTTTGAGGTCGCGGTGGATCACGCCGGCGCCGTGGATCGCGGTGAGCGCCGTGGCCACCCCGATCGCCAGGCCGTGCAGGTTCGAGGAGGTCAGTGGCCCGTGCTCGGCGACGACCGCGGCGAGGCTGGGCCCCGCGACGTACTCGACGACCAGGTACGGCTGGGCGTGGTCGGGGTCGGCGTCGAGGACCTCGGCGGTGCAGAACGGCGGGACGTCCTGGGCCCGCTCCACCTCGGTGCGGAACCGCTGCCGGAACTGCGGGTCGTCGGCCAGATCGGACTTGATGATCTTGATGGCGACCCGGCGGCCCTCCGGCGTCGACGCCAGGTAGACCGTACCCATGCCGCCCTCACCGAGCCGGCCGATCAGCTCGTAGCGGCCCAGCTGCCGCGGGTCGCCCGGCAGCAGCGGCCGCCCGCCCGCCGGGCCCGCACCACCGGTCATGCTCTCGTCACCTGCGTCGCTTCCCCATCCGATCCGATGCCTGCCGGGCTGCGCAGTCGGGGCACCCACTGCGCCGGGGTCTCCTCGACCTGGTCCGCTCCGGTGCGGACGACGACGTGCGCGCCGTCCGGCCCGTCGCCGGGCCCGCCCCCGGCGGCCACCACGAGCGCGGCACCGGAGTCGCTGTCCGCCGGCTCGGCCCGCACAGCTACACCATGGCGGCGCAGCTCACGCAGGGCCGCCGCGACACTGCGGGAGACCCGCGGCCCCGCGTCGACGACCAGCTCGACCCCGTACGCCGACGCCAGCTCGGCCGCCGTCCGCAGGACGGCGTTCGCGGACGCGTCGCCGGTGATCCGAGCGATGATCGCACATACCGGCGCCGGCGGTGGCCCGGCGAGCGTGATCACGGTCACCGGCATCTCCTCGAGCACCGCGGTGGGCCCGGCTCCATCCCCGGTCACGACGACCAGGTCAGGCTCGCCCGTGCGCACCAGCTCGGTGAACTCCGCCCCCGGGTCACCGGTGAACCGGGCCAGGACCGGCACCTCCAGGCCCTCGGCCCGCACCTCCGCCGACAGCCGGGTCAGCTCGCCCATCGCCTGGTTCATCTCCAGCAGGCCGCCGGTCAGCCCGCTGCCGATCTCCAGCGGCGCGGCCGGATACGGCACCAGCCGGGCCAGCGCGAGGGTCGCCGGCCGGCGCGACCCGATCAG
>NZ_JBEZGQ010001460.1:0-1616 GCF_040650095.1 Actinoplanes sp. NPDC048791
GTCGAGAACGAACGTGTTCCACGCCGCGAGCAGCGGACGGGGCAGGGCGGTGACCATCACCGTGTCGTCGATGTCGGAGACGACCCTCGGCCGGTCGCCGGGCTGGTCTCCGCTCCCGCGCTGGGCCGCCGCTGGTGGGGCGCGCTTGGCCACGGGTCCTGGGCCGGCAAGCACCAGCGGGCCGCCGCCCGGATCTCCGTGTCCGCCGTGCGCCGGATGGCCGACGCCAGTTTCTGCTACGCCAGCCTGCCGAGCTGGGAGGAGGCCGGCCGGCTGGAGCCGATGCTGCAGATCATGCGGGACTCGTGGCGCAGCCGGGCCTACGGCGACTTCTACGGTTACATGCTGCTCGCCGAGGGCGCCGTGGATGTCATGGTCGAGCCGGAGCTGTCGCTGTGGGACGTGGCCGCCCTGATCCCCATCGTCACCGAGGCCGGTGGCTCGTTCACCGATCTGGCGGGTGAGCGGGCGCCCGGGGACGGGAGTGCCATCGCTACCAACGGTCACTTGCACGACGAAATTCTCGGGCGGCTGGCGGCCGGGGTGCCCTCGACGCACCGTTAGTCTCCGGGCGGCGCCGAAGCTGGTCTATTCTCGCCGGGTGATGTCGCCGGGCTGGTTCTACCTCGCCGCGATGATTGCCGCGTACGGGGTCGCCAACCTGCTGCAGTCGATGGCCGCGGCCCGCACCACGGTGCATCACACCTTCGACCCGCAGCTGCTGGTCCGCCTCGCCTGTCACCGTACGTATCTGCTCGGGTTGGTCTGTCAGGTCCTGGGTTTTGTGCTGGCCTTCATCGCCCGGCGTGATCTTCCGCTGTTCCTGGTGCAGGCGAGCGTGGCCGCCGGGCTCGGGGTGACGGCACTGCTGGGTGTCCTGGTGCTGAAGTGGACCTTGCCCGTGGCCGAGGTCGCGCTGCTCGTGCTGCTGCTGGGTGGCATCACCGCCCTGGTGCTGTCCGCCCAGCCGGCCCACTCCCGCCAGCTGGGGACGGCCGGGGTGGTGGGCCTGGCCGTCGCGGTGGCCGTCATCGGCGTCCTGGGCTTCTTCGCGGTACGCCTGCACGGCGCCCTCGGCTCGGTGGCGCTCGGCTCGCTGGCCGGCATCGCCTTCTCCGCCGCCGCCATCGCCGCCCGCCCGCTGGCCGTGGAGCAGTCGTTCGGGGGCTACTGCAGCAACCCGCTGCTGTATCTGCTCATCGCCCATTCGATCGTCGGTCAGTTGCTGCTCGGCCTGGCCATGCAGCGGGGTTCGACGACGGCGGCGGTGGCCGCGATGGACGCCGCCGGGGCGGTGCCGGCGGCGATCGTGGGGCTGCTGTTGCTCGGCGACCGGATCCATCCGGGCCGCGAGTGGCTGGCCGCGGTCGGCTTCGTCGTCACGCTCGGCGCGGTGATCGCGATGACCCGCTACGCCGAGCCTCAGCACCATCACGCCACGGCCCGGGCGGCCTCGGGCCGGCGCCCGGACGGCGCGCGCCTGCATCCCGCCGGACGATGAATGTGCATGAGCCGGCGCGCATTGGGTACGTCTCAGACCCATGCCCTTCTGCCCCGAATAGTGCAGATACCCGGAAGCAACGCACCCGTGGGTGGCCCCGTGCCGGAATGCGAAG
>NZ_JBEZGQ010001461.1:0-1615 GCF_040650095.1 Actinoplanes sp. NPDC048791
CGGGCATCGGCAGCGCCCGGCCGGCCAGCGCCGCCCCGCCCAGGGACAGCCCGGCCAGGGCCGCGACGGCGCCGGGTGAGCCGCTGATCCGGGCCGTGCCCCAGCCGATCACCGCGATGCCGACGGCGGCCGAGCACAGCGCCAGCCGCAGGCCGTTCGACGCGGCGACCTCCTCCTGCGGCCCGGCCGACATGGCCAGCACGGTCAGCGCGGCGACCGAGACGATGACGGCCACGACGTCGCGGGTGCGCAGCCGGGCCTTGAGGAAGATCCGGGCGGCCACCACGGTGATCGCCAGCGAGCTGGCCAGCACCGACTCGACCAGGTAGACCGCCAGCTCGCGCAGCGCGACCATCGACCCGACGAAGGACAGGATGTCCAGGCCGACGCCGATCAGATACAGCGGGTGGCCGAGGGCGCGCACGGTGGTGGTGCTGCGCCGGGCCCCGACGGCCTGCAGGATCGAGCCGGCGGCGTAACAGATGGCACCGAAGACGGCGATGGCCAGGGCGACCCAGCCGGCGCCCGTCACGACGCGGTCCGGAGCACGGAGATGGTGTCGTCGTCGCCGTTGGACACGTACGCCATCCGGCCGTCGGGTGACACCGCGATGGTCCGTGGACTGCGCCCGACCGGGACGGTGGCGGTCACCGCGCCGGTGTGACCGTCCAGCACGGACACCGAGTTCCCACCCTCGTTGACCACGTACGCGTGCTCGCCGTCGGTGGCGAAGGCGACGCTCTGCGGCTGCTTGCCGACTTTGAACGGCCCGGTCCGCCGGAGGGTGGCGGCGTCGATGAGGTCGGCGGAGTTCGCCTCGTACCCGGCGACCAGCACGGTCTTGCCGTCCGGCGAGACGGCGATGCTGTGCGGGGCCTTGCTGACCGGCACCGACTTGACCAGCCGATCGGTGCGCATGTCGATGATCGCGACGGCGTTCGACTCGTGGTTCGGCGTGAACGCGCGCTTGAGCGGTCCGGAGAAGGCGACGGCGTGCGGGTTGGGCGGCACCAGGACGTTGCCCCGGGCCCGCATCCCGTCGGCGCCGTAGATCTCCACCCGCCGCTCACTGTGGATCGGCACCCAGACGCGCCCGTCCGGACCGACCGCCAAGGTGTACGGCTGCACGCCGGTGCTCATGTACCGCAGGACCTTGCGGCTCGCGGCGTCCACCACGGCGACCCCGCTGCCGGTCTTGTCGTCCTCGTACATCGAGACGAACACGAGGCGCCCGTCGCGGGAGGTGGCGACGAACCGAGGGGTGTTGCGCAGCCGTACGGAGGTCACCCGCTCACTGGCCACGTCCAGCACGGACAGGACGCGGGAGCTCTGGTTGGCGATGTAGACCGTACGGTTGTCGGGCGAGACCACGACGCCTTCCGGCTCGTCGCCCACCCGGATCGTGCCCACCATCGTCGGCTTGGCCAGGCTGGAAACGCTCAGCGCCAGCGGCACCCGGGCCACCCCGGTCGGCCCGGGCGCGGCAGCCGTCTCAGCGGCCGGCGCTGTCGCCGGTGCGGTGTTCGGCGCCAGCGCGAGCGCCGGAGCCGGGACGGGCTTCTCACCCCGGCTCAGCGCCACAGCGACGCCAGCGCCACCGAGCAGCACTCCGGCG
>NZ_JBEZGQ010001462.1:0-1615 GCF_040650095.1 Actinoplanes sp. NPDC048791
CGAGCCGCGGCCGCCACCGGGGTGGCCGCGGCTCGGTTGTGCTCGTTATATGGATAAAACTCAATATCTGGGAGCGCTCCCATTGTGGTCGGGGGAAGCGCGTCGTAGCGTGTTGACACCTCGTTACAGCGTTTGGCCCGGACGGCCGGCACCTTTCCCCGTGCCCGCCGTGCCGTGGCGTCCTGGGTGGACGCGTTGTGCCGACGAGGTCCCCCGATCTGAGGTAGGTCATGAGAAGACGACTCGCCACCCTCGGCGCCGCGGTGCTCGCCGCGGCCGCCTCCGTCCTGTTCTCCGTCGATCCCGCGTACGCGGCGACCGGTCTGCACGTCAGCGGCCGCAGCATCGTCGAGGCGGGCGGGCAGCCGTTCGTCATGCGCGGCGTCAACCACGAGCACACCTGGTTCACCAACGAGACCGACTCGTTCGCCGACATCAAGGCCAAGGGCGCCAA
Source organism: Actinoplanes sp. NPDC048791 (assembly GCF_040650095.1). Classification (NCBI taxonomy): domain Bacteria; kingdom Bacillati; phylum Actinomycetota; class Actinomycetes; order Micromonosporales; family Micromonosporaceae; genus Actinoplanes; species Actinoplanes sp. NPDC048791. The sequence goes on from NZ_JBEZGQ010001462.1 coordinate 455, forward strand.
CACCGTACGGGTCGTGCTCAGCGGCGGCCGCTGGACGGCCAACAGCGCCGCTGACGTGGCCAACGTGATCTCGCTCTGCAAGCAGAACAGGCTCATCTGTGTCCTGGAGGACCACGACACCACCGGCTACGGCGAGGACGCTGCCGCGTACACGCTGGATCAGGCGGTGAACTACTGGATCGGCCTGAAGAGCGTGCTGGCCGGCCAGGAGGACTACATCGCCATCAACATCGGCAACGAGCCGATCGGCAACACCGACCCCGGCCAGTGGACCAGCGCGACCAGCGCGGCCATCCAGAAGATGCGCAGCAACGGCTTCCAGCACCTGCTCATGGTCGACGCGCCCAACTGGGGCCAGGACTGGACCTACACCATGCGGGACAACGCGCAGACGGTGCTGGACGCCGACACCCAGCACAACACGGTGCTCTCCATCCACATGTACGCCGTCTTCAACACCGCCGCGTCCATCACCTCCTACCTGGACACCTTCCAGGCCAAGGGCTGGCCGCTGGTCATCGGCGAGTTCGGCTGGCAGTTCGCCCCCGGCGAGGTGGACGACCAGACCCTGATGGCCGAGGCAGTGAAGCGTAACCTCGGCTACCTGGGCTGGTCGTGGGCCGGCAACAACGACCCGATCCTCGACATGACCGTCGGTTTCGACCCGAATCAGCTGACCGCGTTCGGCGAGCGCGTCTTCAACGGGCCGAACGGCATCAAGGCCACCGCCAAGGAGGCCGCCATCTTCGGCGGCGGCACGACCACCCCGCCGCCGAGCAGCACCCCGCCGAGCAGCACCCCGCCGAGCAGCGCACCGCCGTCCAGCGCCCCGCCGACGCCGGTGCCCGCCGGTTGCGCGGCGGCGTACTCGGTGACCGGGCAGTGGACCGGCGGCTTCCAGGGCGAGGTCAAGGTGACCGCCGGGACCGCCGCGGTACGGAGCTGGACCGTCACCCTGGCGTTCCCGAACGGCCAGACGGTCACCCAGGCGTGGAGTGCGACGGTGACCAGCAGCGGCTCCACCGTGACCGCTCGCAACGCGACCTACAACGGGAGCCTGGCCGCCGGTGCCTCCGCGAGCTTCGGCTTCCTCGGCTCGTGGACCGGCACCAACGGCGTACCGGCGGTGACCTGCTCCGCGACTTGACGACCAGGGCCGGG
>NZ_JBEZGQ010001463.1:0-1614 GCF_040650095.1 Actinoplanes sp. NPDC048791
CCGGCGTTCGCGCCGGGCCGCCGCCACCCTGATTGAGGAGACGCCATGCAGATCGACCGCCCGGACGTGGTCGCCGAGGTCACGGCGGCGTTCACGGACTACGAGGAGGCGCTGACGGCCGACGAGGCGGACCGCGTGGTGGGCTTCTTCGCCCCGGGCGCGGTCCGCTTCGGGATCGCGGACCAGCAGGCCGGCCTCGAGGAACAACTCGCCTGGCGGCGGGCCCAGCCACCACTGCCGCCGGGCCGCCGGCTGAAGGACACGACCGTGACCGCGTACGGCGCCGACGTGGCGGTGGTCACGACCCTGTTCGGCTATCCGGGCTCGGACGTGCTGGGCCGGCAGTCGCAGACCTGGGTCCGGCTGCCGCAGGGCTGGCGCATCGTCACCGCCCACGTCAGCCACCCGGCGGAATAATCCGGGCCGCGATGACTTGCACCATGGCGAGTCCTTCGACGAAGACGGAAAGGCATCGCCATGGCCAAGACTGTGTTGCAGCCCGGACCGAGTCACCCCATCACGGTCACGCCGAACCCGGCGCGGATCGTCGTCACCGTGGCCGGCAAGGTCGTCGCCGACACCACCCGGGCGCTGACGTTGCAGGAGTCCACCTATCCCGCCGTGCAGTACATCCCGATCGAGGACGTCGACCGGTCGCTGCTGGAGCGCACCGAGACCAGCACGCACTGCCCGTACAAGGGTGACGCGAGCTACTACTCCATCCCCGCCGGCGGTGAGCGGTCGACCGACGCGATCTGGGTCTACGAGCAGCCGCACGACGCGGTCAAGGAGATCAAGGACCACGTCGCGTTCTACCCGGACCGGGTCGACAGCATCGAGGTCCAGGGCTAGACAGGGGGCATGAGCCCTGACGTGATCGAGGCGGCGCTGCGGCCGCACGTGGACAGCGGCGAGCTGGCCGGTGCGGTCGCCGTCAGCGCCGGTGGTACGGACACCGACGCCGAGGTGGTCTGCCTGGGCGTACGCGATCTGGCCACCGGCGCGCCGATGACCCGTGACACGCTGTTCCGGATCGCCTCGCTGGTCAAGCCGATGGCCGCGGTCGTCGCCCTGACGCTGGTCGAGGACGGCACGCTGCGGCTGGACGAGCCGGTCGACCGCTGGCTGCCCGAGCTGGCCGGCCGGCCCGTGCTGCGCTCGCTCGACGCGCCGCTGGACGACGTCGTGCCGCAGGCCCGGCCGATCACCGTCCGGCACGTGCTGACGTACACGCACGGGTACGGCGTGGTCATGGCCCCGCCCGGCTCGTTCCCGATCCAGCAGCGGATCGACGAGCTGGCGCTGGGGCCCGGCCCGGACCCGGAGCCGTTCTCCCGGGACGAGTGGATGGCCCGCCTGGGCACTGTGCCGATGCTGCACCAGCCCGGCGAGGGCTGGAGTTACCACGGCGGCGGCGAGATCCTCGGGATCCTGCTGCAACGGGCCACCGGTCAGGACCTCGAGACGTTGCTGCACACCCGGCTGTTCGCCCCGCTCGGCATGAGCGACACCTCGTACGGTGTGACCGCGGCCGACCGGCTGGCCCGGACCTACCGGCCGGCCGGACCGGGCCGGCTGGCGGTGCGCGAGGAGCCGGCCGGCCGTTGGTCGCCG
>NZ_JBEZGQ010001464.1:0-1613 GCF_040650095.1 Actinoplanes sp. NPDC048791
ACCGGCTCACGATGGTGCCCGGCGCCAAGGGCCGCTCGGCGTTCCAGTTCAGGCCCGGCTCCGGTGTCGTCCAGGCGCCGTACGGGTTCGTCTCCACCGGCGGCACCGTGCGGGCCCAGCAGCTCGGCGGCAGCGTCATCCCGGCCGCCCAGGCCAAGACCGGTGCCCCACCGCGCTCGGCCCAGGCCGCCGCGGCCGCCGGCACCTACCGGACCACCCTGACGGTGGACTCGCAGAACTGGACCGCCTGGAACAAATTCATCAGCCTGTGGAACCGCGACACCTGGACCTGGATGCCGGTGACCAACCCGCAGAACTCGCTGAGCGCGACGGCTGACCTGCCCCCGGGCAACTACTTCGTCGCGATGATGTACGGCATCTACAACGTCGACAGCTACCTGCTGACCAGGTCCTTCACCGTCACGAACGCGGCACAGACCGTCCGGCTCGACGAGAAGTCGGCCAAGCGGGTGGGCTTCTCCGTCGACGACACCACCGCGCAGTCGGAGTCCAGCGCGGTGTGGATCTCGCTGCCCAACGGTGACCTCATCGGTTTCGCCGGCGGGCCGAAGACCCGCAACTACGTCACGCCGTCGTCCCCGCCCGGCACGACGCTGCGGGTGCACGACGTGCTGACCAAGGCCGGCTCCACCGCGCTCAAGCCGAGCCCCTACCGGTACGACCTGGTCCGCTACTGGCCGCACCCGTTCCCGGCGTCGCCGATCAGCACCGTCCGCACGGCGTCGCTGGCCAAGACCAGCCTGACGATCCGGGCGCAGGGCACCAACACCGACGGGTCGTACGCGACGGTCCCGATGACCGGCGAGTGGACCGGCCCGTACGTGCCGACGTCGATGCGGCTCCCGGCGAGCATCACCGAATACGTGACGCCGGGGGTCAACTTGGGCCGCCTGGTCGACTACGGCTCCGGCCAGTCGCTCAACCTGGGCTACCGCACGCTGTCCGCGGGCACATCACCCGGCGCCACGGTGGGGGCCGGCCCGCTCGCCCCGACCCGCCGGCCGGGAAACGACGACTCCCGGCGCGAGGGCAGCCGGCTGTCGATCATCGAGAACATGACCCTCGGCGACACGGCGGGCAACCAGGGCGCCGACAGCTCCGGCACCGACTCGCTGACGCTGAGCAGTGGCGGCGAGGTGCTCAAGACGGCCGCGACGGCGAGCATGACCGTGACCGTGCCGCAGGCCGAGCAGACGTACCGGCTGGACCACACGATGACGCGGCGGGTGCCGTGGTCGCAGCTGTCCACGAAGATCCGCAGCGAGTGGACCTTCACGTCGGCGTGGAGCCCGGTCCCCACCCCGCTCGCGCTGATCGACCTCGACCTGTCCGCCGCCGGGCTCGACCAGCGCAACCGGGCCGCGGCCGGGCCGGTGCCGCTGACCATCAAGCCGTCGACCCGCGAGAGCTCGGCGGAGAGCACCGTCGACAAGGTCGAGTGGTCGCTCGACGACGGCGCCACCTGGAGCGAGCTGCCGCTCACCGCGTCCGGTGACGGGGCCGTCGAGGTGACACCGGAGCTGCCGGCCACGGCCGCGTTCGCGTCGCTGCGGGTGACCGCGGGCAACGCGGACGGCGGGGTGCTGCGCCGC
>NZ_JBEZGQ010001465.1:0-1613 GCF_040650095.1 Actinoplanes sp. NPDC048791
CGAACGGCACCGTGGCCCCGACGACGTCGTAGGCGCCCGCGGTGCCGCGCTCGGCGCAGTCGAGGATCCAGGCGGCCTGGTCCCGGACGTCGACGACCTGGGTGGGGGCACCGGGAGTGTCCGGGACCAGCATGGGCTCCCCGGGGGCACGGGCGGCACGGGCCACCCAGGCGCCGGAGCGGCCGCTGGTGTCGCCGGGGCCGCCGATCAGGCCGGACCGGGCGACGAGCAGCCGGTCGCCGAGCGCGGCGGCACTCGCCTGCTCACAGGCCACCTTGGCCTCGCCGTAGAGCTCCCGGCCCACCTGATCCTGGTCGGTGGGCTCCCGCAGCGGCGACGACTCGTCCGCGCCGGGGGTGTCGAAGGTGGCGTAGGCGTTGCCCGACGACACGTACGTCCAGTGCCCGGCCCGGGCGGCCAGTGCGTCGAGGGCGGCGCGCACGAAGCCGGGCTGCCAGGAGACCTCGACGACCGCGTCCCAGGACTGCTGCCGTACCTCGTCATAGGCGGCCGGGTCCTGCCGGTCGGCCGCGACCAGCCGGGCACCGGGCGTCGCATCGCCGCTGTGGCCCCGGGCCAGGCAGCTGACGGTGTGGCCGCGGCCGACGGCCTGCCGGGCGACCTCCCGGCCGAGGAACTGGGTGCCGCCCAGGATGAGGATGTCCATCAACCGATCTGATCAGCGCGGGTAACCCGGCGACAAGGTGGGTTCGCGGGCGGCGTAACCCGGGCCGGGATTGTCAGCTGCCTCTCAGCCGCCGGTTCGTGCAAGGGGCGTGGTTCCGGGTATGAGACGGTCCGTGACGACACCAACTGCGGCCGTGGTCGGTCAGCTCGCCCGGGATCTTGTGCTGTCCGTCGATGATCTCCCCGAGCCCGGCTCTTCCGCCGACGCCACCGACCGGCGCGAGCAGCTGGGCGGCAAGGGCGCCAACCAGGCGGTCGGGCTGGCCCAGCTCGGGGTGCGGCCGACGCTGGTCGCCGTGGCCGGCGACGACGCCATCGGCGACGTCCTGCTGGACCAGGCAAAGCGCGACGGCATCGATGTCTCGGCCGTCGTACGGCGCAGCGGGGTGCTGACCGGGCTGATCGTCGAGGTTCTCTCCGGTACGGAGTACCGCTACATCGAGCACCTGCCGCTGCTCACCGTGGCCGACGTCGAGGCGCACGCCGGCACGATCCGGCGGCAGGACGCGGTGCTCGTCCAGCTCCAGCAGCCCGCCGACGTGTGCGCGGCCGCCGCCCGGATCGGGCACGAGGCCGGCCGGCTGGTGGTGCTCGACGGTGCCACCTCGGACGACGCTCTGCTGGCCCGGGCCGACGTGGTGCGCGCCGACGACAAGGAGGCGGAGCTGCTGCTCGGCGTACCGCCGGAGGACATGCCGGACGCGGCGCGCAAGTTGCTGGAGAAGGGGCCGCGGCTGATCGCCGTCGCGGTCGACGACGGCAACCTCTTCGTCTGGGCCGACGGGGACGTGCACGTGCCGCTCACCGACGAGAAGGTGGTCGACACCACCGGCGGCGGGGACGCGTTCGTCGCCGCGCTGACCGCGTCGCTGCTGCGCGGTGATCCGTACCCGGAAGCCGCGCGCAGGGCGACCGCTGCCTCGGGC
>NZ_JBEZGQ010001466.1:0-1610 GCF_040650095.1 Actinoplanes sp. NPDC048791
CGTACGGCAACGGCGGGTCGCCGTTGAGCCGTACGCCCTGGTAGAGCCGGACGCCGGGCAGCCGCAGCAGACCGGTCAGCAGCTCACCGGTCCGCCGCGCGACCTCGTACGCCGACGTCCCGATCGGCCGCAACGGGCGCCGTTCCGTGTCCACGATCCGGGCCAGGCTGCCGTGACGGTGGTCGATCATCTGTGGTCACCTCAACACTGTCCGTCATCCGACGATGACGTGGCGCAATTCAGCCACGACCGGCTACCGAAGTGCTTCCGAATGACTACCCGGACTCCGCGGTAACCCGTTCGGCGCTGGCGGTAACTGCCGGTGCCTTCTACGGTCGGAGAGCGGGGGATCAACGCGGTGTGAGGGGCGGAGGTCCACTACGTGATCTACGGGGTCCTGGGTGAGCTGGAGATACGAGACCCACGCAGCGGGCAACCGCTGAGGTTGCCGCCCGGACGGCAGCTCAACGTGCTCGCTGCCCTGCTGGTCCAGCCGAACAAGCGGCTGTCGCACGGCGACCTGCTGCGGATGGGCTGGGGCACGGCCGACGTCGCGGAGGCCCAGCTGCACAAGGCGGTGTCGGCACTGCGGGCCCTGCTGCGGCCGATCGGGCACGCCCAGGACCTCGTCACCCATCCCCGCTTCGGGTACGAGCTCAGAGCCGGCGACGACGACCTCGACCTGCTCACCTTCGAGAAGCTGACCGCCGCGGCCGACGAACAGGACGGTCCCGGGGACGAGGCCGAGCTGCTCCGGCAGGCCCTGCGGCTGTGGCGCGGGCCGCAGCCGTTGTCCAATGTGTCCGCGCCGATGCTGGCCCCGCTGGTCCGGGCACTGCAACAGCGGCGCAAGCGGCTCGCGGTGCGCCTGTTCACGCTGTTGACCCGGCGGCGTGACTTCAGCGGCGTCCTGGACGACCTGCAGCGCATCGCGGCCGAGTTCCCGACCGACCACCAGCTGCAGAAGCTGCTGATGGTGGCGCTCTACCACAGCGGGCACCGGGCGGAGGCCGTCGACGCGTACGAGCGGTACAAGCGGGATTTCGGGGCGGCCGTCGGTGACATCGACGCCGAGTTGCGGGACCTGGCCTATGCGATCGGTGGCGGCAACGACGAGGCCGTGGCCCGGGCGTTCCCGCTGGAGGAGCGGCCGGTCCGCAGCGCGCCGACGGTGCCCAAGCAGCTGCCGGCCGCCCCGCCGGGCCTGGTCGGCCGGGACCCGCTGGTGGCCGAGCTGTACTGGCTGCTCGGGCCCGACTCGCCGTACCGGGTCATGGTGGTGCCCGGGCCCGGCGGCATCGGCAAGACCGCGCTGGCGCTGCGGGCGGCGCACCAGCGCCGCGCGGACTATCCGGACGGCCAGCTCTGGGCCGAGCTGCGCGGGACCTCGGCCGACCCGGCCACCCCGGCGGAGATCCTGGCGCAGTTCCTGCGCTCGCTGGACGCACCGGTCGTGCCGGAGTCGCTGGCCGAGCGGGCCGCGCTCTACCGGAGCCTGCTGGCCGACCGGCGGATGCTCGTCGTGCTCGACGACGCGGCCGACGGCGCGCAGATCAGTCCGCTGGTCCCGGCCGGGACGGGCTGCAAGGTGCTGGTCACGGCCCGGCGCC
>NZ_JBEZGQ010001467.1:0-1601 GCF_040650095.1 Actinoplanes sp. NPDC048791
GTGGCCGGCGGGGTGCTGCTCGCGCTGCCGCTCGTGGTGGGCGCCGCGCTGCTGCTCGGGCTGGGGGTGCCGTGGGCGTTCAGCTCGAGCGGCATGCTCTCGTGCGTCGTGGACGGCGGTTGGTCGCCGCCCGGGCGCGGTGCCCTCGTGGTCCTGTCCGGTGCTGTGCTGCTCGCCTGCGCTGTCGCGGTCGCTGCGCGTACCGGTGGTGACCGGGCCGGTGGCCCGCTGCGCCGTGCGGCCGGGCTCGCCGTGCGGTTCGCCCCGGTGGTCGCTGCCGTGCTGGTCGTCCTGACGCTGCTGTCCCGGGTGTCGGTGGAGCTGGGGGTGCAGGCGTTCATCATCGCTGTCCCGGTCCTCGACCTGCGGCTGGTTGCGAACCCGTGGGTTGCGCTGGCGGCCGGGCTCGGCGCCGGGGCCGCCGCCGGCTTCGCCGCGAGCCTGCTGGTTGACGCCGTCCGGAGCCGGACCTCCGTAGGCTGGCGGGCATGACTGCCCGGGAAGAGGCTGAACGGCTGCTCGTGGTGGACGACGAGGCCACCGTCCGGGAACTGCTCGCCGCGACCCTGCGGTTCGCGGGCTTCCGGGTGACCTCGGCGGCCACCGCGGCCGACGCGATCGCCTCGGCCACCGCCGACCCGCCCGACCTGGTGCTCCTCGACGTGATGCTGCCCGACATGGACGGCTTCGAAGTGGTCCGGCAACTGCGCGAGCACCGTACGCCGGTGCTCTTCCTCACCGCGCGCGACCGGCAGGCCGACAAGATCACCGGGCTGTCGCTCGGCGCCGACGACTACGTGACGAAGCCGTTCGACCTGGAGGAGCTGATCGCCCGGATCCGGGCCATCCTGCGCCGCACCGCCGGACACCACGACGGGATCCTGACCGTCGGCACGCTGGCCTTGGACGTGGAGGGACACCAGGTGACCCGGCACGGCCGGCCGGTACGGGTGTCCGCCACGGAGTTCCGGCTGCTGCGCCACCTCATGGAGAACGCCGGGCGGGTGGTGTCCAAGGCGCAGATCCTCGACCGGGTGTGGCACTACGACTTCGGCGGCGACGCCAGCATCGTGGACACGTACATCTCCTACCTGCGGCGCAAGGTCGACGGCGAGGAACCCAAGCTGATCCACACCGTGCACGGCGTGGGCTACGTGATGAGGGAGCCGCGCCCGTGAGTCTGCGCGTACGGCTGCTGCTGCTCACCACGGCCCTGCTGCTGACCGGGCTGGCCCTGGTCGGCACAGTTGTCTCCGACCGCCTGGAGCACTACCAGGTCGACCGGCTCGACAGCCAGCTGGGCTCACTCACCGCCCTGATCTCGCGCCTGCCGGTCAGCGGGCCACGGGATCCGGGCACCACGGGTGCCCGGGCCGACCTGCTCGACCCGGCCCTCGACCTGGTCGGGGCGCCCTACCTGGTCTACCTGGACGCGAGCGGCGCGGTCGCCGACGGCCTGCACACCTCCCGGCTGAGCACCGCGAGCCTGCCGCCGCCGGCCGAGCTGCGGACGGTGCCCACCGACGGTTCCGCGGTCTTCCTGCCCGCCGACGACGACTCGGGCCGCTGGCGCGCCGTCGCCCGGCGGACCACCGGCTGGA
>NZ_JBEZGQ010001468.1:0-1597 GCF_040650095.1 Actinoplanes sp. NPDC048791
GTCAGCCGCCCGCGCGCGCCATCGGTGCGGCGGTCGAGGCGAGCGCGTCGTCGATGATCTCCCCGGCTCCGCCCAGGCTCAGCTCCGCCTCCGGGGTGAGCACCAGGCGGTGGGTCAGCACCGGCACCGCCACGTCCTTGATGTCGTCCGGGGTGACGAAGCCGCGGCCCTCGATGGCGGCCAGCGCCTGCGCCGCGCGGACCAGGGCGATGCTGCCGCGCACGCTGGCGCCGTAGCGCACGGCCGGGTGCTCGCGGGTCGCCGCGGCGAGCCGGACGGCGTATCCGGCCACGCCGGTGTCGACGTGCAGGCCGCGGACCGCTTCGACGGCGGCGGTGAGGATGTCGGTGTCGACCACCGCGGACAGGTCGTCGGCGGAACGCCCGGCGGTGTTGCCGAGCACCACGTCGACCTCGTCGTCGTGCTCGGGGTAGCCCACGGTCAGGCGCATCAGGAACCGGTCGAGCTGCGCCTCGGGCAGGCGGTAGGTGCCCTCCATCTCGATCGGGTTCTGGGTGGCGATGACCAGGAACGGCCGGGGCACCCGGTGGGTCTCGGCGTCCACGGTGACCCGGCCCTCGGCCATCACCTCGAGCAGGGCCGACTGGGTCTTCGGGGTGCCCCGGTTGATCTCGTCGGCGATGACGACGTTGGCGAAGACGCCGCCCGGGTGGAAGGTGAAGCGCTCGTCCTTCTGGTGGTAGACACTCACTCCGGTGATGTCGCTGGGCAGCAGGTCCGGGGTGAACTGGATGCGGCTCCACCGTCCGCCGATGCTGCGGGCCAGGCAGCGCGCCAGGGTGGTCTTGCCGAGCCCCGGCACGTCCTCGATCAGCAGGTGCCCCTCGGCCAGCAGCCCGGCGACGGCCAGCCGGACCAGCTCGGGCTTGCCCCGCACGACCTGTTCCACGTTACGCATGACGAGCCCGGCGACCCGCGCCGCTGCCGCGGGGTTCACCCGGCGGTCCAGAGCAGACGGTTGGACTCCATGCCGTCCACGATCACCCAGACCTCCTGGCCCACACCGTTGAACGGGAACCGATGGCTGGCGGTGAGGTTACCCTTCGGATCGGTCGTCAGCCGGGCACCGGTGTTGAAGTTCTTCCAGACGGAGGCCCACGGCTCGATGTCGTAGGCCGTGTTCGGCTCGAAACCGCGCATCGTGACCTTGACGAACGCGCACTCCGGCGGGTTGCAGCCGTGGTCGTACGTGGTGGGGTCCCCGCGTGAGACGACCAGCGAGCGCTCCGGCGCGGGCTCCGGGACGATGGCCGACACCGTGGCGGCGGGCCCGCGACCGGCGGTGTTCTCGGCCGCGACGGTGATCCGGTACGACATGCCGGCGGTGACGCCGGTCAGCGTGGCCGAACGGCTGCTCCCGGAACGCGTCGTCGACTCGCTCCCGCCGCCGGCCGGCCCCCAGGACACCCGGTAGCCGCTGACCGCGGCGCCGTTGCCGGCCGCGGCACCCCAGCTGACCACGATGTTCCCGCCGGTGACGCCCGCACGGACCCGCGGCGGCATGCCGGGCGGACTGGCCGGCACCGCCTTGCGCGTGGACGGGGACCCGGTGTCCGAGCTGCGCGGCACCTGCCCG
>NZ_JBEZGQ010001469.1:0-1596 GCF_040650095.1 Actinoplanes sp. NPDC048791
GGGGTCGCCTTGACCGCCTTGCGCGCCACGGCCTTCTTCGCCACAGCCTTCTTGGCCGGCGGTACGACGTCCGCCGGGCCGGGCTCGGCCAGCGTCACGTCAGCGGCAGGCGTCACCGCATCGCCCTGCGTGCCGGCGCGCGCCTGCGCCAGGCGCAGCTGACGTTCCAGGTCGCGTACCCGGGTGTTGAGGTCGGACACCTCGTCGGCCGTCGCCAGGCCGACCAGGCCGAGCGCCCGGTCCACCTCGAAGCGCACGATGTTCGTCAGGGCCTCGCGGTTGGCCAGGCCGGTCGACATCAGATCCTCGACCAGGCCCTGCAACTGCGCGGCCGTCGCGCCGCCGCGGTTCACGAGTTCGCCGGCCACCTGCTGCGCCCGCTTGCGCGGTGCCTCGGTCAGTCCGAGCGCCATCTCCAGATACGCCCGCCATGCGTCCTGCATGTTGCTCCCCTCCGGCTCGCGCCACACGTGTGCTGGTGCAACGCTACCGGGCGTACCCGCAGGTGCATTGCGGTACCGTGCGGAGCGTCGAGGTGGTGTCGTGGAGGAGGTCCGGAATTGGCCAGCGTGGACGAGTGCCGGCAGGCGTTGCACGATCTCGCCGCCCGGCTGGACGCGAACGCCGAGACCCGCGGCAAGCTCGACCTGGACCGTACGCTCGCCTGCCGGGTGAGTGACCTGGACACGGCCTTCCACGCCCGCCTGGCCGGCGGCCGTCTGGTCGACATCGCCGACGGCGACGACCCGAAGGCCAAGATCGCCCTGATCGCGGCCAGCGACGACCTGATCGCGCTGGTCACGGGCCGGCTCGACGTCACCCGGGCGATCGCCTCGCGGCAGGTGTCGATCAAGGCCAACCCCTTCGATCTGCTCAAGCTGCGCAAGCTGCTCTAGCCGCAGCCGTACGACCTGAGGCGTACGAGAAATGACGCCTCTGGACGGACGCGCGCAGTCCTGTCGTTGGCCACGATGGGCTCATGACAGCACCCGTCGAGGCTCGGCGACTCACGAAGCGCTACGGCACGCTGACCGCCGTCGACAGTCTGGATCTGCGGGTCGAGGCCGGTGAGGTCTACGGCTTTCTCGGTCCGAACGGCGCCGGTAAGACCACCACGCTGCGCATGCTGCTGGGGCTGATCCGGCCCAGTTCCGGTGAGGTGCGTCTGTTCGGCCGGGCTCCGGGGCGGCTCGACGGGGTCGGCGCGCTCATCGAAGGACCGGGCTTCTACCCGTACCTGAGCGGCCGCGACAATCTGCGGGTCATGGCCCGCCACGCCGGCGTGGGGCCCGGCCGGGTCGCGGCAGTGCTCGACCAGGTCGAGCTGACCGGCCGGGCCGGCGACCGCTATGCCACCTACTCGCTCGGCATGAAACAGCGCCTGGGGGTGGCCGCTGCCCTGCTCATGTATCCGCGCCTGGACGTGCTCCACGAGCCCACCAACGGCCTGGATCCGGCCGGTATGGCGGACATGCGCCTGCTGGTGCGCCGCCTCGGCGCGGCCGGTCGTCGACCCGGTACGAGCCGGCCTCGTACACGCCGGCGGTCGGCACGACGAGGTCGTTCTGCGTACCGAACAGCCGGTCCGCCATGAAG
>NZ_JBEZGQ010001470.1:0-1595 GCF_040650095.1 Actinoplanes sp. NPDC048791
CCGCCGCCGTACCCGGTCGACCGGAGAGTCCGGGCTGACCGAACGGCGGGCTCGCAAGATGATCTTCCCCGCTTATGCTCACGCGGCTCTGTCGTTCACGGGGAGGAACCACCACCATGCGCCGCGCCCTGCACCGCCTGCTGACCGGATCGGCGGCAGCCCTGACGGCGGTCGCGGCCCTGGCCGTACCCGGGACGCCGGCACTGGCCGCGGAGCCGGCCGTGCGGCTGCACTTCCCGGACATCACGGTGGCCGGGTCGGTGCCCAAGGCGACCCCGCTCTTCGCCTGGATCGACGTGCCGGAAGACGCGCCCGCCGCGTTCGAGAAGATGACCGTGCGGGTGGACACCGGCGGCGTCGCCGACATCGCCACCGTGGTCGCGGCCGACGACTTCCAGCTGGGTGACGAGCAGTCGTGCGGCCGCACCGGCACGGTCATCAGCTGCACCCTCACCGGGCACTTCGAGCTCGAACCGGGCGCCAACCTGGTGGCCCTGCTGGCCCTGGAGGTCACCGCCAAGGCCGGCGCCGCCCAGGACGCGCACGGCAAGCTGGCGTTCAGCGCCCGGCTCGACGACCTGCCCGAGGCCACCACCGCGTCGACGGTGACGATCGGCGAGGGCGTCGACCTGGCCGGCGTCATCAGCACCCCGCGCACCGTGGCGGCCGGCGCGAACGTCGACGCCGGCCTGCGCGTGTCCAACGTCGGGACCGCGCCGGTCAAGAGCGTCGTGCTGGTCATGCTGGGCTGGGACCCGAGCCTGTCGCCGGGGCCCGGCTTCGGCAACTGCCGGTACGGCATCCTGACCGTCTGCACCTTCGACGACGAGCTGGCCGCCGGCTCGACCTACGAGCTGGCCACGCCGATGCGCCTGAAGATCCCGGCCGATGCCGCGGCCGGCTCCCGGGCGAGCGCCCTCGGCGGCTGGTACACCCCGGCCGACTTCCGGGAACTGATCGACACCGCGCCCGACCTCGACGAGGAGACGCTCGGCCCGAAGGGCACCGGTCCCGCCGTCGGGTTGCGGGCCGTGCCGGCCAAGAGCGCGGCGCGGGCCGCGGCGAGCCAGGTCGACACCGACCCGAAGAACAACATCCTGGTCAGCGAGTTCGTCGTCGGCGGCCGCCGGACGGACCTGGCCGCCGTCGGGGCCACCGTCACCGGCGAGCCGGGCGACAAGGTGCCGGCCCGCGTCGGCTTCCGCAACAACGGGCCGGGCACGCTCTACCACTGGACCTTCGAGAACACCGACCCGTCGACCCACATCGTCGTCCCGGCCGGGCTCGAGGCCGTCGGCGTCGACGAGCGCTGCTTCCCGATGACGTTCGAGGACGGCGAGGAGCCCGAGGACTTCGGCACCGACCTCACCGGGGCGTCGGAATACCTGTGCCTGCTCGAGGAGGGCAGGACCAAGGCCAAGGCGTCGACCCTGTTCGACTTCACCTTCCAGGTGCGGGCGAACCCGTCCGCGGCGGCCGGCCGGGTCGGAATCAACGAGGAGATCTTCACCGAGTACCCGATCGACCGCGACGCCCGCAACGACACGGCGGCGATCGCGGTGCAGCTCAGCGGCGGCCAGGGCGGCGGCCTGCCG
>NZ_JBEZGQ010001471.1:0-1588 GCF_040650095.1 Actinoplanes sp. NPDC048791
CCCGAACGCCGGCTGCTGCGCGTCGCCGACCTGCACCGTCACGCCCGGAAGGTGCGCGGTCGCGGCCGCGGTCAGCTCCACCATCGACGGGGCCAGGTCGATGCCGACGACCCGGCCCGTCGGCCCGGTCGCGGCGGCGGCGCTCAACAGCACCGCGCCGCGTCCACAGCCGACGTCGAGGACGTACTCACCGGGCCGGATCGCCGCGCGGCGCACCAGTTCGGCGCCCATCGGCGTGAAGAAGTCGACGCCCACGCTGTCGTAGCTAGCGGCCGCCGCATCGAAGGTCCCGATCATCGCGGGCAGTTCAGAAGGCCCTGTCAGTTCAGAAGGCATAGCGGATCCGACAATACGGGGTCCGGGCGGCGATCAGGTCGGTCAGCGCGGCGACGTAGCGTCCCTTGTCGCCGGTGCGGTAGCGCACGTTCAGGGCGCCGTTCTCCGAGCGCTTGACCTGCTGCAGCTCCGGGCGCCAGAGCAGCTCCTCGGCCTTGGGATGCCAGCCCAGGTTGACCTCGTGCAGGTCCTTGTTGTGGGTCAGGAAGATGACCTCGGCGGCGAGCTGGGCCCTGGCCGCCGGGCCGATGCCCGCGTCGAGCTGGTCGAGCAGGACCGCCCAGTCCTCGAGCCAGCCGTCGCGCACCACGACCGGGCTGAAGTTGACGTGCACCTCGTAGCCGGCTGCGACGAAGTCGTCGATCGCGGCGATCCGCTCGGCCACCGGGCTGGTGCGGATGTCGAGCAGCTTGGCGTCGCGCGCGGGCATCAGCGAGAAGCGGATCCTGGTGCGGCCCTGCGGATCCCACTCCAGCAGATCGCGGTTGACGTGCTTGGTGGCGAAGCTGGCCTTGGCCGTGGGCAGCCAGCGGAACAGCTCGACCAGGTCCCGTACGTTGTCGCTGATCCGGGCGTCGAGCGAGCAGTCCGAGTTCTCGCCGATGTCGTAGACCCAGGCGTGCGGGTCGCACTCGTTCGGCGCCGGCTTCACGCCCTGACGGCTCACGTGGCGCTGCACGTACCCCTGGATCTTGTCGATGTTGGCGAAGACGGTGATGGGGTTGCTGTATCCCTTGCGGCGCGGCACGTAGCAGTAGGCGCAGGCCATCGCGCAGCCGTTGGCCGTGGACGGGGCGATGAAGTCGGCCGAGCGGCCGTTGGGGCGGGCGGCCAGCGACTTCTTGACGCCCAGCACGAGCGCCTCGCGCTTGATCCGGACCCAGCGGTCGACGTTGGTCTCGTCGCCGTACAGCTCGGGGATGCGGTGGTGGCTCTCCACCTCGACGCGTTCCGCCTCCGGGAAGCGGGCCAGGATCTCCTTGCCGCGAGGCAGAGCGGCGGCCTCCGGCTCCACGTAGATCCGGCGGATGTCCAGCAGGGCACTCATAGGACGGGCACCGGGCTTTCGACGGGGGCGGCGGTGGCGCGGGCGCGGCGGCCGGTGGTGGCCAGGCCGAGCGCGAGGACGGCCAGGCCGCAGCCGAACAGGATCCACCAGCCGGTGCGGCTCGCCTCGGCGAAGTGCTGCGCCGCCGCGCCGCTGAGGCCGGAGACCACCGCGGCCCCCGTCGAAAGCCCGGTGGCCGTCCTA
>NZ_JBEZGQ010001472.1:0-1588 GCF_040650095.1 Actinoplanes sp. NPDC048791
CGGCCTGGCCCACCGCGCCGGGCACCGCCCGCACGAGCTGTCCGGCGGCGAACGGCAGCGCGTGGCGATCGCCCGCGCGCTGGTCAACCAGCCCTCGCTGGTGCTGGCCGACGAACCGACCGGCGCCCTGGACACCACCAACGGCCAGGCCGTACTGGGCCTGCTGCACCGGCTGAACGAGGAGGGCACCACCATCGCGCTGATCACCCACGACCGGGACATCGCGGCGTCCCTGCCGCGGCAGATCGAGATCCGCGACGGGCGCCTGGTCCGCGACGCCGGGGCGGTCCAGCAATGAGCCGTGCTCCGGTCCGCCCGGCCCGGCTGGCCCCGATGGACCTGCTGGCGCTGGGGATGATCGGGCTGCGGACCCGGCCGGCCCGGGCCGCCCTGTCCGGGCTGGGCATCGCGATCGGCATCGCCACGATGATCGTGGTGACCGGCATCCCGGCCTCCAGCCAGGCCGCGCTGGTCGACGAACTCAGCGCCCTGGGCACCAACACACTGCAGGCGATGGCGCTGCCCGACGTCGACCCGCCGGCCCGGTTGCCGGAGTCGGCGGTGGCCATGGTCCGCCGGATCGGCCCGGTCACCGGCGCGAGCGCGGTCGCCAACACCCACACCGTGGTACGCCGCAACGACCGCACCGACCCGAGGGACGGCTCCGGCCTGACCGTGCTGGCCACCCGGACCGACCTGCTGCCCATCATCAACGCGCGGATCCGGTCGGGGGCCTGGCTGACCGCGGTCACCGAGAAGTTCCCGGCCGTGGTGCTCGGCTCGGTCGCCGCCGACCGGCTCGGCATCACCGGACTGCCGGCCGGTGCGCCGTCGCCCCAGGTGATGATCGCCGATCGCAAGTTCACGGTGGTCGGCATCCTGGCCACCACACCGCTGACCCCCGACATCGACCGCTCGGTGCTGGTCGGCTGGCCGTCGGCGAAATCCGAGCTCGCCTTCGACGGCCACCCGACCGTGCTCTACGTGCGCAGCGACGAGTCGCAGATCGAGGCCGTCCGCGACGTCCTGCCCGAGACCATCTCGGCGGAGCGGCCCGGTGCGGTGATGATCACCCGGCCGTCCGACGCGCTGAAGGCCAAGCGGGCCACCGAACGCAGCTTCTCGGTGCTGTTCCTGGCCCTGGCCGGGGTGGCGCTGGTGGTCGGCGGCATCGGCGTGGCCAACACGATGGTCGTCTCGGTGCTGGAACGGCGCTCCGAGATCGGCCTGCGCCGCGCGCTGGGCGCGACCCGCGGTCAGATCCGCGGCCAGTTCCTCACCGAGTCGGTGGTGCTGGCCACGGTGGGCGGGCTGGCCGGCACGGTCCTGGGCCTGCTCGCCACCATGGGGTACGCGGCCTGGCAGGACTGGCCGCTGGTGGTCCCGGCCCGCTCGGCGGTGCTCGGGATCGGCGGGGCGATCGTCGTCGGAGTGCTGGCGGGCGTCTATCCCTGCGTACGGGCGTCGCGCCTGACCCCGACGCAAGCGCTGGCCACCATCTGAACGGGCGGGCGGCGGCCCGGGGGCCGGGCGCCCCCCCGCGGGCGAACTAGAAGACCGTGGGACGGGCGCAAGCGGCCCCGCGCGG
>NZ_JBEZGQ010001473.1:0-1588 GCF_040650095.1 Actinoplanes sp. NPDC048791
GATCCCCATCGCCAGGTAGCCGCCCACCACGGCGACCCCCATCGCGCCGACCGTCGGCACGATCCGGTGGGCCCGCGGGCGCGGCGTGCTGCCGAAGAGCTCCTCCACGTTGGACCGGTGCTCCCGCCGGGCCTGCCACGCACCGGCGGCCAGCGCCAGCGGCCAGAGCACCGCCAGATAGAGCCGCTGCGTCATGGCCAGCTGCATCCACCCGGTGGAGAAGCCGATCCCCTCGGCGAAGAAGAGCAGCAGGGTGCCGGCCACCGCCAGGGCCAGGGCCGAGCCGAGCGCCGCCGAGCGGCGCAGTTCGATACCGAGGATGCGGGTCATCGGGCGGCCTCCGCCCGGTGCCGGCGCAGCAGTGCGGAATAGCCGCGTTCGGCCGGGCTGTCCCCGGCGTCGCCCTGGCCGCCCTGCGTCATGAGGTCGTCCGGCGTGCCCTGATAGACCAGCCGTCCCTCGTTCATCAGGACGACGTCGGTGCAGGCGACGACCACGTCCTCCACCAGGTGGGTGGAGACCAGTACGCAGCTGTCGACGCCGAGATCACGCAGCAGCTCCCGGAAGTCGAGCCGCTGCTCCGGGTCGAGCCCGACGGTGGGCTCGTCGAGCAGCAGCACGGCCGGGTCGTTGACGATCGCCTGGGCGATGCCGGCCCGGCGCAGCATGCCGCCGGACAGCGTCTTCATCCGCGCGCCGGCCTTGGCCGTGAGCCCGACCCGGTCGATCGCCCGCTGCACCGCGCCCGGCACCGCCGGCTTCGGCATCTCCTTGAGCCAGGCCATGTACTCGACGAACTCCCGGACCGTGAACCGGGGATAGAAGCCGAACTGCTGCGGCAGGTAGCCCAGGCCGCGGCGGACCCGGCGCAGATCGGCCCGGCCGTCGACCGCCTCACCGAGCAGCGTCAACCGGCCGCCGGCGGGCTTCACCACCGTGGCCAGCGCCCGCATCAGCGTGGTCTTGCCGGCGCCGTTCGGGCCGAGCAGTCCGTGCACCCCGGTGCCGAGGGCCAGGTCCAGCCCGTCGACGGCGAGATGCCGGCCGGCCCGCACCCGCAGCTCCTGGGCATGGACCGCCCAGGGGTGGGTGGTGGGAGCCGTCTCGTCCGCGCTCACCGTACGCATCATCAATCCTCCGAAAGTATGGGCAGATGCCCGGGAGCTCAGTTGTGGCTGGACAGCCGGCGGAAGTTGTCGGCCCGCAACACGGCGAGACCGGCCAGCGTGAGGGTGAGCAGCGCCCACCCGGGAGAACTGCCCGCTCGCAGCACCGCCGGCAGTTCGGCGGTGACCACGGCCGGCACGATCACGGCCAGCGCCCAGGCCGCGCCGAGGCCGATGGCGGCCAGGCGCACCCCGACGAAGGCGCCCAGGGCGATGGTCGCGGCGGTGAAGGCCAGGCACGGCAGCAGCGTCAGGGCCAGCGAGGTTCCGGTACGGGTGCTCGCCAGCGCCAGCGTCGGCACCACCACGGCCAGCACCCCGGCCGTACGCCGTAACAGCATCGTGAGCCCGGCCGCCGGCGTACCCGCGATCAACTCCCAGGCCGGGTCGTGCCGCCGGCTCCACGCGATCGCGACGCCCGG
>NZ_JBEZGQ010001474.1:0-1587 GCF_040650095.1 Actinoplanes sp. NPDC048791
CGGGCCCCAGCCTCCGGCGGCGCCGTCGGTGCGCCGGCAGACGGCGGCCTTGGTGGCGCCGGCGCCGATGTCGATCCCCAGGACGTAGGGCACGTCGTTACTCCTCCATCACCGACGGCCATTACTGCGGGTGTGACAGCGCGGTGGGCGTCATTCGGCCGGATAGGTCCACATGTTCGTACCAGAAGACCGCTCGCGGATCGTCCCCCAAAAAATCATGCCGCCGAATCCCCTAACCCCCTAACGCCGGGCCCCGGGGGAGCACCGATCGGCCCGGACCGGTTGGGGGCTCCAACCCCGATGCCCGCGCCGGCCGGCCTCCGTACGGTTTGCTGCGGTGCCGGATCCCGGTGCCAGTGACCGGTCTCTGAAGGAGCCTCATGGAAGCGTCCCCGACGTTGCAGGATTTCGTCCTCAACCTGATCTACGACCCGGCCGCCCGTTCGGCCTTCGAGCTCGACCCGGAGACCGCGCTGAACGCGGCCGGCCTGGCCGACGTCACCGCGGCCGACGTGCAGCAGGTCATCCCGCTGGTGGTCGACTCGGCCCCGGTCACCGGCCTGTACGGCCTGGCCGGCGTCGACGACCTCACCACCGGGGTGGCCAACCTGGACGTGGCCGGCGCGGTGTCGCAGCTGCAGGCGATCACCTCGCAGGTGGCCGTCATGCCGGGCCAGGTGGCCGGTGACCTGAACGTCGCCAACACCCTGGCCGGAGTGAACGCCACGGTGCTCACCGTGGCCGGCGACGACGTGGTCGGCGGCTCGGTGCTGTCCGGCAACTCGCTCGGCCTGGCCGGGCTGAGCGGCGGCGTGACCGGGCTGGGCGGCGGCGTGACCTCGGCCGTGCCGGTCGGGGTCGGTGGGCTGTCCGCGGGCAACGACCCGGCCCTGCACCTGGACAACACTGTGGTGGCCCCGGTCGAGCACAGCGTGACCAACGTGGTCAGTGGCGTGGACCAGGTGGCTCCCGGCGTCGACGCCGGCCCGGTCGGCATCCTGGACGGTGGCCTGGGCACGGTCACCAACCTGCCCGCATCGATCCCGCTGGATCACGTGCCGGACCTTGACGTCGCCGGGGTCGGCGGGGCAACCTCTTCGGTCGGGTCCCTGATCAAGCCGGATCTGGGCCACGTCCTGCCGCACGACCCGGTGCAGGGCCTCGACAGCACCCTGACCGGCGTCGGTGGCGCCGCGCACGATGTCACCAGCGGCGTGCTGCACAGCGTGACCCACCCGGCCGAGGACAGCGAGCCGTCGCACGACCTGCTGGGCGGGCTGCACCACTAAAGTGCCCGCGGCACCGGTCCGGGTCGGGCGACACGACGACGAGAGACTGGGCGGACACGAATTGGGCGGGAGCGAATGACGCGATGGGAGGCCGGACCCACGGCCTATGCGGGTCCGGCCTCCCTCGTCCCGCAGAGCCCGGTCCCGGCCCGTGCGGCCGAACCGGATCCGCTGCGGGCGGCCGGGGCCCTGTGGTGGCTCGACGTCCTCGACTCCACGATCCGTACGTGCGGCACGCACGGCCGGTCCGAGGTCGCCGAGTGGCTGTCCCGCCGGCGCGCGCAGCTGCTGCGGCCGG
>NZ_JBEZGQ010001475.1:0-1587 GCF_040650095.1 Actinoplanes sp. NPDC048791
GCTCGGCGGTGGGGGCGGATCAGTGCTGATCCGCGCGGCTGTCGCGGACAGCGCCCGGGCCCAGGCGCGGACCGCGGTGGCGTCAACTTCGAGCTCGGACGTCATCGGCAACCTCCAGATCGCAACGGGTACGGCCGACGACGTTAGGGGAGTTCAGCCCCTCGGATTTCGCCCCTGTGGACAAGCCGCGGTGGGCGTACCCCGGTTGTCCACAGGCCTGGCGCACGACCGGTCGCGACCAATCGCGGGCCGCTAGGGTTGCTCGTGTGATCGTGTCTGTGGGGATCGACGTCGTGCTGGTGGACCGGTTCGCCAAGGCGCTGGAGCGCACGCCGCTGCTCGCCGACCGGCTCTTCACCGACTCCGAGCGCATGACGTCCTCCGGCAACCCGCGGTCGCCCGAGTCGCTGGCCGCGCGGTTCGCGGCCAAGGAGGCCGTCGCCAAAGCGCTCGGCGCACCGGCCGGGCTGCGCTGGCACGACTGTGAAGTGGTCACCGATCCGGACGGACGGCCCTGGCTGACCGTCTCCGGTACGGTCGCGGCGGTGGCGGCCGAACGGGGCGTCAGCCGCTGGCACCTGTCGCTGTCGCACGACGGCGGCATCGCTTCCGCGATGGTCGTCGCGGAGGCCTGAGTTACCTGGGGGTTGGAGCATGCGGCAGGCGTGGCGCGTGGCGGACGTCCGCGCGGCGGAGAAAGCCCTGATGGCGACCCTGCCGTCGGGCACGCTCATGCAGCGCGCGGCGGCCGGTCTGGCCCGCCGGTGTGCCCTGCTGCTGCAGGAGTCCGGCGGTGTCTACGGCGCCACGGTGCTGCTGCTGGTCGGCAGCGGTGACAACGGCGGTGACACGCTCTACGCGGGTGCCACGCTCGCCGCGCGCGGTGCGGGTGTGCGAGCCGTGCTGCTGCGGCCCGACCGGGTGCACCTCGCCGGCCTCGCCGCCCTGCGCCGCGCGGGTGGCGTCACGGTCACCGACCTGCCCGGCAAGGTGGATCTGGTGGTCGACGGCATCGTCGGCATCGGGGCCAGCGGCGGTCTTCGGCCGGAGGCGACCGTGCTGGTCGAGCGCCTGCCGAAGCTCCGCGGCCGCGACGGGGTACGGCCGCCGGTCGTCGCCGTGGACGTGCCCAGCGGGGTCGCCGTCGACACCGGTGACGTGCCGGGTGATGCCGTGCACGCCGACGTCACCGTCACTTTCGGCTGCCTGAAGCCCGCGC
The DNA here is from genome assembly GCF_040650095.1 of Actinoplanes sp. NPDC048791. Lineage (NCBI taxonomy): Bacteria > Bacillati > Actinomycetota > Actinomycetes > Micromonosporales > Micromonosporaceae > Actinoplanes > Actinoplanes sp. NPDC048791. The sequence continues at coordinate 1,220 of NZ_JBEZGQ010001475.1, forward strand.
ACGTCGTCGGTCCGGCCGCGGCCCTGGCGGGCCAGGTCGAGCTGATCGACATCGGCCTGGGTGCGACGCTGCACGCCGACCCGGCGGTACGCGTGCCCGACGCCGCCGACATCGCCGCCTGGTGGCCCAGGCCGAACGAGACCTCGGACAAGTACAGCCGGGGTGTCGTGGGGGTGGCCACCGGCTCCGCGACGTACCCGGGTGCTGCTGTGCTGTCCGTCACCGGTGCCCTCGCCGGCCCGACCGGCATGGTGCGTTACGCGGGCACCGCCGACCGGGAGGTGTTGCGCCAGCACCCGCCAGGCGTAGGGCCGTCGTCCGCTCGCGGACACTCGGCCGTCACCCCACGTTTGTCACCCCGCGCGGAT
>NZ_JBEZGQ010001476.1:0-1583 GCF_040650095.1 Actinoplanes sp. NPDC048791
GCAATGACCAGACGTAGCGCGCGGTCGAGCGGACCGGACTCGGCCGGGTCTGGCGGGGCCCGGACGCCGGCAACCCCGACCCGGGCGCGATCCGGCTGCTCTACAGTGACCGGCCGTTGACGCCGGCGGCGCTGAAGGCCCTCACCGAGAACTGATCCGGCGGCTACCGGTCGCCGCGCAGGTAGCGGGTCACCATGTCCACCAGCTCCTGCTCGAACGTCTCGACCGGAATGGTGCGCGGGTCGGCCATGAGCTTGTGCGTGTTCAGCTCCACGGTGAACATGATCAGCTCGGTCGCGGTGTCGAGGTCGCGGACGTGCACGTCCGGGTGCCGGGCCAGCAGGTCGCGCAATTGAGCGCCGCGTTCCCGGCCGTGGCGGTCGATCGTCTCGAGCAGTTCCCGGGACATCGGGGCCTCCTCGATCATGATCCGGAGCAGCTGCGGGTCGTCGCCGTGGTTGTCGATCGCGTCGCGGACCAGGGCCCGTACCGTCGCCTCCAGGGTGCCGGGGGAGAGGTCGAGCTGGTCGGCCTGCGTCCAGGTGCCGCGGTCCAGGTGCCGCATCAGCAGCTGGGCGAGGATGGCGTCCTTGTTCGGGAAGTACTGGTACAGCGAGCCGATCGAGATGCGGGCGCGTTCGGCGATGCGGTTGGTGGTGCCGGCAGCGTAGCCGTACTCGGCGAAAACGTGAGCAGCGGCGGTGAGGATCCGCTCCCGGGTGAGCTCGGCGCGGACCTGGCGGGGCGTGCGACGTGGCTGAAGGCGACGGTCGGCCGACGGCATCGGAGGGCCTCCTGTGGGGCGCGGAAAGCGAGTAGCCAAAGACCTGAGCTATTGTTCACAATAGTGCGGTGAGCTGCAAAAACAAGGCCGACACGTGATCCCCAAAGTCCAGCTTCCCGCCTCCCGTTCGATGATCACCCTGGCGGTGCGCCACCGGGAGTTCCTGTCGCCCGGCTTCGCGAACGTCACTCTGGGCGGCCCGGCCGTGCGGGAGCTCGTCGTGGCCGGCAACGACCAGGCCGTACGCCTGTTCTTTCCGCGTGCGGGCCAGACCGGGCTGTGGATGCCGACCCTGTCGAACGAGGCCTGGATCGCCCAGCTGCTGCTGGCGCCGAAAGCGGTGCGCCCGTGGGTCCGCAACCTGACGATCCGGCGGGTGCGGCCCGCGGACGACGAGCTCGACATCGAGTTCGCGGTGCACGGTGACTCGCCCCTGTCGTCCTGGGTGCGCGGGGCCGAGCCGGGTGACCCGGCCGGGATCTTCGACATCGGCACCACCTACCGGCGGCCGGAGCACGCGCAGGCGCAGCTGCTGATCGGCGACGAGACGGCGCTGCCGGCGATCCTGTCGATCCTCGACGGCACACCGCCGGGCCTGGCCACCGAGGTCTACCTGGAGGTGGCCACCCGGGCCGACATCCGGCCGATGCGGACGCCGGCCGGTGTCCGCATCCACTGGCTGAGCCGCGACGACGAAGACCTGCGGCCCGGCACCCTGGCCCTGGGGGGGGGGGGCGCCGCGGCCCACCCGCCCCCCGCCGGCGACACCAGGGTGGGGGGGGGGGCGCCGCGGGCCCCC
>NZ_JBEZGQ010001477.1:0-1582 GCF_040650095.1 Actinoplanes sp. NPDC048791
GGTCGGCGCCGCCTGGGACGCGCTGGCCGAGGGGTCGGCCCGGGTCGAGCTGACCCCGCTGACCAGCCGCGGGCAGTGGTCCGGGCAGACCCCGTTCGGCGCACCCTCCGGCGGGCGGACCGACGCCCCGGTGCTGGCGCTGACCCGGGCCCGGCTGCGCCCGGTGCGCGCGCTCACGTTCTGGCGGGCCGTGCCTCCGGTGGCGCGTGAGCTCGCCGCGGCGCCCGGCCTCCTGGCCCGGTTCGGCATCGGGGAGGCGCCGCTCGGCTGGCAGGGCACGGTCAGCGTCTGGCGCACCGAGGCGGATCTGACCGGGTTCGCGTACCGTCAGCCGGAGCATCGCGCCGTGGTGCGGCGCACCCCGGCCGCCCGGTGGTACGCCGAGGAGCTGTTCGCCCGGTTCGCGGTGCGCGGCATCAGTGGCGACAAAGCCGTCCTGGGCTGGCAAGATGTTCCCCGGCGAGAAGGAGAGCGATGAGGCTCGTTCCCTGGCAGCCGGACGACATGCTCCGGCGGCTGGACGACGTGGTCAGCGTGTACGGCGAGGCGATGGGCTACCGCGCCGAGCTGCTGCAGACCCGGCGCGGGTACATCGGTGCCCACGTGCGCCGGGCCGGTTTCCGCGCCGTCGCCACCCTCACCACCGACGGCCACCTCGCGGGCTTCGGCTACGGCTACTCGTCCGGGCCCGGCCAGTGGTGGCACGACCAGGTCCGCGCCGCCCTGGACGAGCCCGGGCGCCGGCACTGGCTCGGTGACTGCTTCGAGGTGGTCGAGCTGCACGTCAAGCCCAGCGCGCAGGGCCACGGCATCGGCGCCCGGCAGCTGCGCGCGTTGCTGTCGATGGCCGACGGCTCGACCGTGCTGCTGTCCACCCCGGAGGCCGACGAGCAGAAGTCGCGGGCCTGGCGGCTGTACCGGCGCTTCGGCTTCTCCGACGTGCTGCGCGACTTCATCTTCCCCGGTGACGAGCGGGCGTTCGCGATCCTCGGGCGGGAGCTGCCGCTGGCCGGCCGCCCGGCGACCGAGGACGTGCCCGGGATCGTCGGCATCTGACAGTGGCCCGGGTAACGCCTTGGGTGCTGCTCGGCGCCCTGATCCTGACCCAGATCTGCTATCCGCTGACCGGTGGCGGCCTGCGCGCCGGCCTCACCGTGCTGACCGTCGTGCTGGGCTATCTGCTGTCGGTCTCGCACGCGCTGCTGACCCGGGGCGTCCGGGCGGCCGCCGCGCTCATCGCGACCGCCACCCTGGGCGGCTTCGCCGTGGAGGCGGTCGGGGTGGCGACCGGGTTCCCGTTCGGCACCTACGACTACTCCGGCCAGCTCGGGCCCAAGCTGCTCGGCGTACCGCTGATCATCCCGCTGGCCTGGACCTGGATGGCCTGGCCGGCCTGGCTGGCCGCGCTGCGGCTGGCCCGCTCCAGGCCGGCGCGGATCGCGCTGGCCGCGGCCGGGCTCGCGGCCTGGGACCTGTTCCTCGACCCGCAGATGGTCGCCGAGGGCTACTGGACCTGGGACTCCCCCACGCCCGCGCTGCCCGGCGTGCCCGGCATCCCGATCGGCAACTACCTGGGCTGGCT
>NZ_JBEZGQ010001478.1:0-1580 GCF_040650095.1 Actinoplanes sp. NPDC048791
GGCGGTGCGACCTGCACCTTCAGCAGCCGGCCCGCGAGCGTGCGTTGCAGCGAGCCGAGCCTGCGGGCCGCTCCGGTCGACACCAGCAACAGGAGCAGCAGTCCCACGCAGAGGCCGGCGAGGGCCATCTGGGCCGGGGTCGGGTTGCCCCGGCCGCCGTCGGCCGCCAGCCAGATCAGGTCCGCGGCGAGCACGAAGAACACCAACGGGTTGAGCAGGGCGAACGGCAGCCCGGCCAGGCAGAACAACAGCTCACGGCCCTGACGCCGGGTGAACGGGGCCACCACCACGGTCATGCCCATGCCGCCATCCTCCTCCCTTGCCGCCTACGGCCTATGCGTCCCGCCGGGCCAGCAGCCAGCCGCCGATCGCCAGCGCGATCGCGGCGTACAGGGAGAGCATGCCGAGGCCGGCCCAAGCGGAGAGAAAGTCCGGACAGGACGCCGCGTCGGTGCCACAGGTCACCGGCCTGGTCGTGCTCAGCGAGTTGGCCAGGATCAAGATCGGCATGTACGGCGCCGCACCGTGCGCGATGAACCCGATGACCTGCACGACCACGTACACGCCGGCCACCAGGACCCCGACCGCGGCCGCGCTGTGCCTGATGATCGCTCCCAGCCCCAGGCCGAGCAATCCGACCAGGCAGGACGCGGCCCCGGTGAGCACGACAGCGCGCAGCACGCCAGGGTCGGCCAGCGTGGGTGCCGTGATGCCGTGGCGCAGCGTCCCGGCGGCGGCGAAGAACGCGATGAAGGAAGCAAGCTCCCCGATGACCAGGGTCACAGCCCCGAACACGGCTGCCTTGGCCGCGAGGACCAGCGGACGTCGCGGAACAGCGGCCAGCGTGACCCGGATCGTCCCCGAGCTGTACTCGCCGGTCATGGTTAGTACGCCGAGTGCACCGGCCAGCAGCAGACCGGGGACCACGCCGGCCAGCGCGTTGTTGGTCAGATCGACGGAGGCGTCCCGGCTGTTCAGACCCACCGCGACGCCGATCCCGACAGTTGCGGCGACCGTGATGGCCAGCGTCCACCAGGTGGAGCGCAGGCTGCGCAGCTTGATCCACTCCATCCGGGCCACCTGCGCCGGCCCGTAACGGCCACCCGGTACGCGGGTCATCGTGGACGTGGTCATGCTGTCGCCTCCGTCGTCGTGGTCCCCTGGTATTCGACCTCTGCGCTGGTGAGCCGGAAGAACGCGTCCTCCAGCGACGCCGAACCGGCCGACAACTCGGCGACGGTCGTGTCGGCGAGCAGTCGCCCCCGGCCGATCACCACCAGCCGCTCGGCGGTCAACGCCATCTCGCTGATCAGATGGCTGGACACAAAAACGGTGCGGCCCTGCGCGGCCAGCGACTTCAGCAGGTCACGGATCCAGCGGACCCCCTCGGGATCCAGCCCGTTGACCGGCTCGTCCAGCAGCAACACGGCCGGATCGCCCAGCAGCGCCGCGGCAACGCCCAGGCGCTGCCCCATGCCGAGGGAGAACTTCCCGGCCCGCCGCCCGGCCGCGCCGGTCAGCCCGACCAGGTCGAGCACCTCGTCGACCCGGGCCCGCGGGATCGCATTGCCGGCGGCCAC
>NZ_JBEZGQ010001479.1:0-1579 GCF_040650095.1 Actinoplanes sp. NPDC048791
GAGCGCCGCCGGACCGGCGGGTGCCCTGGGCGCCCGCGTTCTCTCGATGGTGGGCACGCGGGTCAGAAGCCGGGCGCGCCGGCGGCCTTGGCCAGCTGCGCGAACTGGTCCTGGGTGGTCCTGGCGACCTGTTCCGGGGTCATGGTGCCGCTGATCATGTCGGCCAGGTTGAGGTAGAGATCGGGATTGGCGACCGCCAGCGCCTGCATGGAACCGACCGAGGCGGGCAGCGCCGCGTGCACGTCGAGCAGGGCCCGGGGTACGCCGGGCGGGTTGGGCACCGACGGCTCCAGCGAGACGGTCTTGCGGTCGGCGACGAAGGAGGCGTAGCCGGGCCCCATCCAGTACGTCATCAGCTGCCGCGCCGCGGCCTCCCGCTCGGCGTCGCCGGTCTTGAACGCCACCAGCGCGTTGGACTGGTCCGGGATGAAGGTGCCGATGTTGCCGGACGGCGCGATCGGGAAGAAGCCGATCTTCGAGTCCAGCTCGGCGGTGCCGGCCTTGGCCTGCAACTGACCGAAGAAGGAGTTGACCTGTACGACCATCGCCGCCTTGCCGCCCAGCAGCGCCGTACCCTGGTCCTCGAACTTGGCGGTCCTGATGTCCGCGTTGAACAGGCCCTCCTTGATCAGCGACTGGTAACGCTTGATCGCGTCGAGCACGACCGGGCTGCTGAAGGTCTCCTGGCCGGTGTTCACCTTGTCCCAGAGGCCGGCCTTGGCGGCGTCCGCGAGCTGCACCTGCACCCACCACTGGGTGGCCCAGCGGTCGCCGCCCATCTCATGGAACGGCGTGACTCCCTTGGTCTTGAGCTTGCGGGCCACCTCGACCATCTCGTCGAAGGTCTTCGGCGGGGCGGCGATGCCGTTGGCCGCGAAGACCTCCTTGTTGTAGTAGACGCCCTCGACCGCGGGGCTGGTGACCAGCGCGGCGTAGCGGGTGCCGTCCTGGATGCCGGTGATGTCCTTCAGGTCGGGGGCGAGCCGGCTCAGCCAGGGCGCGTCGGTCAGCGGCTGCAGGTTCGCCTTGGCGTTGAGCGCGGTCAGCATGGAGGCGGTCGGCTGCCAGAACGCCAGGTCGGGCTGGTCGCCGGTGGCGACCTTGGTCTGCACCCCCTGCTCGTACGGGTCCGGGATGGTGACCACCTGCACCTTGGCCCCGGTGGCCTGCTGGAATTCCTCGATGACCTTCTTGGGCACGGTGTTGCTGTTCTGCGCCGCCCAGATGGTCAGCTGCACGCCGTCCAGCTCGGCCGTGGCCTCGGGCCAGGTGACGGCGGTGTCGGCGGGCGCCTCCGCGGAAGGGTCGCTGCAGGCCGCGAGTCCCAGCGTGAGCACCGCCGCGGCGGCGATTACCGGCAATCTTCGCATCTCATCCTTCTTTCTCGGGGTGGGTGACGTCCGCGCCGGCGACCAGCCGGAAGATGCGGGCGGCGGGCTCGGCCCGGCCGGCGGCGACGGTCAGCGTCGCGGTGCCGGGGGACCAGTCACAGCTCCAGGCCGGTAACCGGCGGGGATAGAGCACGTCGGCCCGGACGGACCGGCCGCGCAGGTGCGGCAGGTCCAGCCGGACATCGGGG
>NZ_JBEZGQ010001480.1:0-1246 GCF_040650095.1 Actinoplanes sp. NPDC048791
GGCGTCGCTGCCGCCGCAGCCGGCCAGGCCGAGGGTGGTCAGGGCGCCGGCGAGCAGGGCAGCCGCAAGGGTACGGCGAGAGCCGCGGTTCAGGGGGTTTGACATGGTATCCGTTCCTTGTTGGGGTTCGCACAGGATTGGTCGGGATCTTCCGGCGAGAAGTTCCCGGCACCGTGATCTCCACGGATCCATTGCCGGACGAGCACCAGCAGAACGACCGCGGCCGGCAGCGCCCCGAACGCCCACCACAGCCCGGCCCCGAGGCGCTGGTCGGCGAGCAGCGACGGCGCCCACGCGGGATGCACGGCGGTGTACCAGTCCGCGGCGACCAACGAGGTTGACCTGAGCAGGATGAGGCCGAGGTGAACTTGCGCTGCCACGGCCAGGAGGTGGACCACGATCAGCCCGGCCGGATGAACGCGCCGACGGCCCGCCCCGAGCAGCACCCGGAACAGCAGGAGGCCGGCGACCACGAAGGACACCAGCATCGCCAGGTGCCCGAGGTGGTAGCGCATCAGCCTGCCGAGCAGACCGGTGAGGTACAGCCCGTACAGGCTGAGGACGTAGCCGGCCAGGGCGACCGGCGGACGACTCAGGAACCGCAGGAACCGGCTGTCCAGCAGGAGCCGCAGCCACTCCCGCGGGCCGCGTACCTGTGGATCCGCGGGACGGCGCAAGGCCCGCAGAGCCAAGGTGACCGGGGCGCCAGCGATCAGCAGGATCGGCACGACCGTGGCCAGCACGACGTGCTGCACCAGGTGGGCGCTCATCAGCACGTACCCGTACCGGGCCACCCCCAGGCCGGTCATCGCGCCCAGCAGCAGCATTCCGCCCACCCACGACACCGTGCGGCTCGCCGGCCAGGCGGACCCGGCCCGGCGCAGCCGGCGCACCCCGGCCAGATAGGTGAGGATGCCGGCCACGACGACCACCGGGAACACCATGTCCGGCAACGGGTCGGTGAGGAGCCGGGCCGCGGTGACCGGGCCGGGCTGGTCGAAACCCAGCAGCTCCACCAGCGGATCCGGCTCCACCGCGATCTCGGGCACCGGCGTCGGACTGCGCGACAGGCCGACCGCCAGCCCGACCGCCGCTCCGAGCACCAGCAGCTCGCCTCCGGCCAGGCGCAGGAACGCCCACGGGGCATCCGAGCGCAGCGCGGGCAGGGTGAGCCCCGCCAGGCTGGTCACCGCGAGCGCGGAAGACCGGCGCGGGGGCACAGAGAGAATCAGCAGCCGTCAATAAC
>NZ_JBEZGQ010001480.1:1256-1578 GCF_040650095.1 Actinoplanes sp. NPDC048791
CAGGAGTCCGTACCGGGAGGTGCCGAGGGCCGGCCAGCTGCCCAGTCGCACCGCCGCGTTGGCCGTGCCGCTGACCGCCGTCGCCACGAAACAGGCCAGCGCCAGGCGGCTGTACCGGGAGGCGGTCTCGGCGAAACGGCGGTGGCGGCGTACCAGTAGCAGACCGGCCAGACCGCCCACCCAGAGCGACGCGGCCAGGATGTGCAGCGCCAGGCTGGTCACCGCGAGCTGATGGTCACCCGCCCCGGCGGAATGCCCGGTGAACGCCGGCGGCAGCAACGCCACCAGCGCCAGGCCGGCGGTGACCGCGGCCAGGCCGCGC
>NZ_JBEZGQ010001481.1:0-1574 GCF_040650095.1 Actinoplanes sp. NPDC048791
GCGGGGGTCACCCGCGGCCCGCGCCGCCGGCGTCGCAAGGGTGCCGGGGACGGCGAGACCGGTGGCATCGAGGACGGCGTGCACACGGTCGTCCGGGTCCGGGAGCCGCGCACCCGCGAACGCTCGGACGAGGTGCAGGGAGTTTCCGGCTCGACGCGGCTGGAGGCCAAGCGCCAGCGTCGCCGGGACGGTCGTGAGCAGCGCCGCACCCGGCCGCCGATCCTGAGCGAGTCCGAGTTCCTGGCCCGCCGCGAGGCGGTCGACCGGGTCATGGTCGTGCGGCAGAAGCCCGACCGGACCCAGATCGCGGTGCTCGAGGACGGCGTGCTCGTGGAGCACTACGTCTCGCGCACCACGTCCGGGACCATGGTCGGCAACGTCTACCTCGGCAAGGTGCAGAACGTGCTGCCGAGCATGGAGGCGGCGTTCGTCGACGTCGGCCGCGGCCGCAACGCCGTGCTCTACGCCGGTGAGGTCAACTGGGACGCCACCGGGCTGGAGGGCCGGGCCCGCTCGATCGAGCAGGCGCTGCGCTCCGGTGACTCGGTGCTGGTCCAGGTCACCAAGGACCCGATCGGGCACAAGGGCGCCCGGCTGAGCAGCCACATCGCGCTCTCCGGCCGGCACCTGGTCTACGTGCCGAACGGCAACGCCTCCGGGATCAGCCGCAAGCTGCCCGACAACGAGCGCAAGCGCCTGCGCGACGTGCTGAAGAAGCTGGTGCCGGACGGCGCCGGGGTCATCGTGCGCACCGCCGCCGAGGGCGCCAGCGAGGACGAGCTGGCCCGCGACGTCAAGCGGCTGCAGGCGCAGTGGGACGACATCCAGGCCAAGGCGGCCGAGGGGCACGCGCCGGCGGCGCTCTCCGAGGAGCCCGACCTGGTCATCCGGGTGGTCCGGGACCTTTTCAACGAGGACTTCCGCGAGGTGGTCATCCAGGGTGAGCAGGCGTACGGCGAGGTGGAGAGCTACCTCGACTCCGTCTCCCCGGAGCTGCTGGACCGGCTGCACCGCTACACCGGCACCGCCGACATCTTCGCCGACAAGCGCATCGACGAGCAGATCCTCAAGGGCCTGGACCGCAAGGTCTTCCTGCCCTCGGGTGGTCACCTGGTCATCGACCGCACCGAGGCCATGACGGTGGTCGACGTCAACACCGGTAAGTACACCGGTGCCGGCGGCAACCTCGAGGAGACGGTCACCCGTAACAACCTCGAGGCGGCCGAGGAGATCGTGCGTCAGCTGCGGCTGCGCGACATCGGCGGCATCGTGGTGATCGACTTCATCGACATGGTGCTGGAGAGCAACCGCGAGCTGGTGCTGCGCCGGCTGACCGAGTGCCTGGGCCGGGACCGGACCAAGCACCAGGTCACCGAGATCACCTCGCTGGGCCTGGTCCAGATGACCCGCAAGCGGATCGGTGCGGGCCTGCTCGAGGCGTTCACCGAGACCTGCGACCACTGCAAGGGCCGGGGCCTGATCATCCACACCGAGCCGGTGCCGGAGAAGCGCGTCCCGGGCGCGGCGACCCAGGTGAAGGCGGTCGCCGCGGCGGCCCGCACCGAGGCGCCGGC
>NZ_JBEZGQ010001482.1:0-1574 GCF_040650095.1 Actinoplanes sp. NPDC048791
AGAGCGCGATCATGGACACCAACGGCCCGTTGCAGGCGCTGGCCAGCCTGGCCGAGCGCGGCATCCGCATCGCCATCGACGACTTCGGCACGGGGCCGCGATGGTGACGGTGGGCGTCATGGTCGCGCTCCTGCTCGCGTACGCCGTGACGGGCCGCTGGTGGACGGCCGTGCTCGCCCTCGCGGCGGTGCCGGTGCTGTGGGGCCTGGGCCTGGCCGAGCTGCTCGGTGCCCGGCTGGAGGATCCGGGTTTCCTGCATGCGCTGAAGGCCCTGGGCCGGGACTTCCGTGACTGGGGCGGCGAGCTCGCCCGCTGGTGGCAGGAGACGAAACGCGAACTACGCGAGACGTGGAATGACGACAAGCCGCTGCCGCCGCCTTCCGGGTCGTCGCGATGAGTCACGATCACAGCCACGGCCCTCCGCCGGCCGCGTCCCGGCGAACCCGGCGGATCGTCACCGCGGTGCTGGTGCCGGCCGCGCTGGCCACTCTGGTCGCGCTGATCCTGCTGTGGCCCGGCGACGTGCGCACCGAGGCTGCCGCGGGCGGCGGCGAGCGGGCCCTGGGCACGGTCACCGCCGTGGCCGAGCAGGCGTGCCCGGCAGGCGCGCAGCAGCAGCGCTGTGGCTCCGCCACGGTCCGCGTCACCGAGGGCCCCGGCTCCGGGACAGATCAGGCGGTGGACCTCCCGCAGGGCCCCGGCACGCGCGCTCTGCACGTCGGCGACGGCGTGGTCCTGCTCTACTTCCCCGACGCGGTTCCCGGCGGGCCGGCGTACTCGGTGGTGGACCGGCAGCGCTCGACCCCGATGATCTGGCTGGTCGCGGTGGCCGTGGCGGTGATCCTGGCGTTCGGGCGGCGGCGGGGGCTGACGTCGCTGGCCGGCCTGGCGGTGAGCTTCGCGCTGCTGTTGCTGTTCGTGATCCCGGCCATCCTGGACGGCTCGCCGCCGCTGCTCATCGCCGTGGTGGGCGCCTCGGCGATCATGTTCGCGGCGCTGTATCTGACCCACGGCGTCAACGTGCACACCTCGGTGGCGGTGGCCGGTACGCTGGCCAGCCTGGTGCTCACCGGCGTGCTCGGTGCGGTGTTCACCTCGCTGATGCAGTTGAGCGGGCTGGGCAGCGACGACAGCGCGGCCCTGGCCGTCACCCGGACCAGCCTGGACCTGCGCGGGTTGCTGCTGGCCGGCATCGTGATCGGCGCCCTCGGCGTGCTGGACGACGTGACGGTCACCCAGGCGGTGACGGTGGCGGAGATGAGCCCCGGCGCGACGAGCCGCTGGGAGCTGTACCGCGCGGCGATCCGGGTCGGCCGCGCGCACGTGGCGTCGGCGGTCAACACGATCGTGCTCGCGTACGCGGGGGCCTCACTGCCCCTGCTGTTGCTGATCACGGCGTCCAGCGAACCCGTCACCGACCTGTTGACCAGCGAGTACCTGGCCCAGGAGATCCTGCGCAGCGCGGTCGGCACGATCGGCCTGGTCGCCTCGGTCCCGATCACGACCGCCCTCGCCGCCCTGGTGGCGGACCTCGCCCCGGCCACTCCCGTCGTCGCGGGGCGGCACGCCCGGCG
>NZ_JBEZGQ010001483.1:0-1573 GCF_040650095.1 Actinoplanes sp. NPDC048791
GCAGCCGCCACCCGCCGCAACAGGGTGGAGCGGCCGGCTCCGGGTGCGCCGGTGAGCACGACGAGGCCGGGACGGTGCAGATGCGCGGCGGCGAGCCCGGCCAGGTCCTGCTGTGCCACCCGCATCCCCCGTTTCCCCTGCCCTGCCCGGCGTCCGTGCCCGGGTGGCACGAACACGGGATCTGCGTCGCCCCGAGCTTCCGTAGTCTGTGGTGCGGCAGGCGTCCCGCCCTGCCCGCGAACGGGAAGGGTGGCGACTGTGTCTTCGACACCGGCCGCGGTCAGTACATTCTCCCTGACCATGTGCTCGGCTGACGAGTCATGACCGTCGGACCGCTCTCCGCCCGCGTGGCGACGCTGTGTGACGAAATCGTCGCCCGGGTCGGCCCGGAAGCCGGTGGCCAGGCCATTCAGGTCCGCGACCGGCTGTCGGAGCCGTTACGCGTCGCTATCGCCGGGCGGTTGAAAGCCGGAAAGTCGACACTCGTCAACGCGTTGATAGGCCGCCGGGTGGCCCCCACGGCGGTCGGTGAGTGCACCCGGGTGGTCACCCGCTTCCGGTACGGGCCCGCCGACCGCGTCGATGTGGTGCTGCGCGACGGCTCCCGCTCGAGCCTGCCGCTGGCCGACGACGGCATGATCCCGCAGCGTCTCGGGGTCAGCCCGGACCGCGTCGCCTATGTGGACGTCTCGCTGACCAGCGACAAACTGCGCGATCTGACCGTCGTCGACACGCCCGGGCTGGCGTCGACCGACACGAGGGTCAGTGCCCGCGCGCAGGCGGAGCTCGGTGCCGGCGCCGCGCCGTTCGACGCCGACATCGACGCCGACTCCGCTTCCGAGGTCGCCGCGGCCGAGGCGGTCGTCTACGTGTTCACCCAGGCGGTCCGCGCCGACGACGTGCAGGCGCTGGAGGCGTTCCGGACGGCGTCGGCCCGGCTGGCCAGCAGCCCGATCAACGCGCTGGGGGTGTTCGGCAAGGTCGACACGCTGGTCGGCGGGGCCGGGGACCCGTGGCCGGTCGCCGGTCCCCTCGCCGAACAGCAGGCGCTGCTGCTGGCCCGTACGGTCTCCGAGGTGGTGCCCGTGGTCGGCCTGCTGGCCGAGACCGGCGAGGCCGGGCGGCTCACCGCGGCCGACTGCGCCGCGCTCAAGGAGCTGTCCGCGTTGCCGGCCGCCGAGCTGCGGGTGCTGCTGGCCTCCGTCGACCTGTTCCGCAGCCGCCCCGCGCCGGTCGACGTGCACCGCCGCGACCGGCTGCTCACCCTGCTCGACCTGTACGGCATCGGTTTCGCCCTGGCCGAGCTGGCGGCGGACCCACGGCTGGGCACCGGTGAGCTGGTGCGGCGGCTGGTCCGCGCGTCCGGCTTCCCGCGGCTGCGCGACACCCTGGAGCAGACGCTGCGCTGGCGGGCCGACGCGATCAAGGCCGGCTGGGCACTGTCGCGGCTGGAACGCGTCGCCGGGCACACCAGCGACCCCCGCGACCGGGAGGCTTTGCGTGACGCGATCGAGCGGCTGCTGCGCGAGCCCGCCTACCACCGGCTGCGGCTGCTGGAGGTGGCCCAGCGGGT
>NZ_JBEZGQ010001484.1:0-1569 GCF_040650095.1 Actinoplanes sp. NPDC048791
GCCACGGCGGCGAACTGCTTGCCGATCGAGGCGACCGGGAAGCGGGTCGTGAGCGTGACGGGCGGGTCGGCGGACTGCACCGCGACGGACCCGCCGACGGTCACCAGCGCGGCGCCGCGCAGGCCCTCGAGTGTGCGCATGGCCGACAGGCTATCCCTGTTCAGCGCGGATGCGGAGGCCTCAGGCGGCCGGAAGCCGGATGGTGAAGGTCGTACCGGACCCCTCGGTCGACTCCACCTCGATCCGGCCGTCGTGGTTGTCCACCACCGTGCTCACGATGGCCAGGCCCAGGCCGGTGCCGGGAACCGCCTGCCGGACCGCGTTGCTGGCCCGGAAGAAGCGGGTGAACAGCGCCTTCTGCTCCCCGGCCGGGATGCCCATGCCGGTGTCGGCGACCACCAGGACGATCTCGGCCCCCTCGCGGCGGGCCGCCACCCGCACCTCGCCCCCGCCCGGGGTGAACTTCACCGCGTTGGCCAGCAGGTTCATCACGGCCCGGTCGAGCTGATCGGGGTCGGCGTGCAGCGGCAGCGGGCCCCGCACGTCGGTGTGCAGGCTGACCTCCGCCTTGGCCGCGGCCGGCGCGATCACCTCGATCGCGTGCTCGACCAGCGAGACCAGTTCGACCGGCTCCCGCGAGGTGGAGAACGCCCCGGACTCGATCTTGGAGAGGATCAGCATCTCCTCGATCAGGTCCCGCAACCGCCGGGTGTTGCGGCCGATCACGTCCAGCATCTTGGCCTGCGGCGCGTTGAGCTCGCCGGCGTCGGCGTCCAGCAACAGCTCGACGTACCCGGAGATGCTGGTCAGCGGGGTGCGCAGCTCGTGCGAGACGGTGGACATGAAGTCGGTCTTGGCGGTGTCCAGCTCCTGCAGGCGGGCGACCAGGTGCTGCTCTCGCTCGTACAGGCGGGCCAGGTGCACGCCGCGGCCCAGGTCGGCGGCGACCACCTCGACCAGCCGTACGTCCACCGGGGTGAAGGCCGGGCCGTGATCACGCAGCAGGGTGAGCGCACCCAGGCACTCCTCACCGACGCTGACCGCCACGGTCAGCACCGCCTCGGCCCCGGCCTCGGCGCAGGCCCGGATCTCGGCCTCCGGCGGCTGCACGTCCCCGGCGGGCGCCGCGTCGTCGGTGGTCCACACGTCACCGCCGGAGAGCCAGCCGACGTCGCAGGCGGCGAGCGGGGCGAGGCGGCCGGCCAGGTGCTCGTCACCGAGGCTCGCGTACTGCGGCACGCCGGTCTGTCCGGGGGCCATCCGGACCAGCACGTGGTCGGCGTTCATCGTGGCGGCCAGGCCCCGGATCGCCTCGCCGATCGCGTCCTGCACCCGCAGGTGCGCCCGGATGCGGTAGCCGAGCTCGCGGACCTCGCTGCGCAGCCGCGCCACGTCACGTTCGGCGACGCGGATCCGTTCACGCTCGTCGGCCATGGCGTTGACCGCGGCCGCGACCGCCCGGATCTCGGTCGGCCCGCGGCCGGGGTCCGCCGTGGACTCCGGCTGTTTGCGTTCGCGGTGCCGACCCGCCCCCGACTCGGTGAGGTGTCGCGCCGCAGCCTGCGGCCC
>NZ_JBEZGQ010001485.1:0-1568 GCF_040650095.1 Actinoplanes sp. NPDC048791
CCGGCGCCGGCGCGACCACCAGCGCAGCGGCGTGCGCCGGCACCGCCGCTGACCCGCCTCCGCTCGCCCGCCGCCGGGCGGGGTGAAAGTATGGGCTGATGGACGCGGTCTCGTCCCGCTCCGTCGGGGACCCCTCGGAGCTGGCTGCCCTCATCGGCGACGACACCGACGAGCTCTACGACAACGCCCCCTGCGGCAATCTCGCCACCCTGCCCGACGGCACGATCGTGCGGGTCAACTCCACACTCCTGGGCTGGCTCGGGCACACCCGCGAGGAGCTGGTCGGGCGGCGCCGCTTCGTCGACCTGCTCACCGTCGGGGGCCAGGTCTTCCACGAGACCCACCTGGCGCCGCTGCTGCGGATGCGCGGCGAGATCAACGGCATCGCCCTGCAGCGGCGTGCGGCCGACGGCACCCGGTTGCCGGTGCTGGTCACCGCCACGGTCAGGACCGGCGCCGACGGCACGCCGCTGATGGTGCGCACCACGATCTTCGACGCCCGGGAGCGCCGCGCGTACGAGCAGGAGCTGCTGCGGGCCCGGCGCGACGCCGAGGGCGACCGGGAACGGCTCCGCGGCCTGGTCTCCGGCCTGCAGCGCAGCCTGCTGCCGGTCAGCCTGCCCGCACCGGCGGGCATGCGCACGGCCGGCCACTACCGGATGGCCTCACCCGACGAGGTCGGCGGCGACTTCTACGACCTGTTCCCGCTCAGCGAGGGCCGCTGGGGTTTCTTCCTGGGTGACGTCTGCGGCAAGGGGGTCGAGGCGGCGGCCGTGACCGCCGCGGCCCGCTACACGCTGCGCGCCGCCGCCGTCTACGACCCCACGCCCGAGGCGGTCCTGCGCAACCTCAACTCGGTGCTCTACCAGGAGTACCGCAGCCAGGCCCACCGGCACTGCACGGTCGTGTCCGGCCTGCTGACCCCGGACGGGACCGGCTGGACGGCCACCATCGCCGGCGGCGGGCATCCGCCGCCGCTGCTGCTGCGCCCCGACGGCAAGGCCCGCCACCAGCACACCACCGGCGGCACCCTGATCGGCATCATCGCGGATCCCCGGCTGGTCAGCCGGACGCTGCGGCTGGACCCGGGCGACACGCTGGTGCTCTACAGCGACGGCCTCACCGACGCGAAGACCGGCGATCAGCGCTTCGGCAGCGAGGCCCTGGAAGCGTTCGCCGGCACGCTGACGCCGACCGACGCGCCCGGGGCCGTGGCGGCGTTCGTGGAACTGCTGGGCACCTTCGACGAGCTCGACGACGACGTCGCCCTGATGGCCATGAGCGTCGACCGGCCCGGCAGCGCCGCGCCACCGGGGATTGCCCCGGCATGAGGACGGCGGTCCCCCTACAGTGATCCAGATGTCCCCCTGGCCGACGAACCCCGCCCATCACCGCTGGCTGGACCAGCACACCCGGGAGCTGCTGGCGTTCGGGCGCCGGACCGCCGATCCGGCCGGCGGCGCCCGCTGGCTCGACGCCCACGGCCGGCCGGACCCGCAGCAGCATGTCTCCACCCTGCTCAGCTCGCGGATGACGCACGTCTACGCCGTCGGCACCCTGCTCGGCGT
>NZ_JBEZGQ010001486.1:0-1565 GCF_040650095.1 Actinoplanes sp. NPDC048791
GAGCGACGACCGGATCATCCCGGTGCTGTACTCGCTCGCCATGAACAGCACGCCCAGGGTCCGTGGTCGACGGTCCCACCTCGGCCTACCCGCTGGGGGCCGGCGCCTTCGACGACGACCCGTCACTGCGGCCCAACCAGTTGCTGGCGTGGTCCCTGCCGCACGCGCCGCTGGCCGGCCCGGCCGACCGGGAGCGGGACCGGGCCGCCGTACGCGCGGTCGGCGCCGCCCTGCTCACCCCGCTCGGCCTGCGCACCCTCGCCCCCACCGAGTACGGCTACCAGGGCACCCACCGCGGCGGCCGCGACGAGCGGGACATCGCCTACCACCAGGGCACCGTCTGGCCGTGGCTGATCGGCCCGTACGCCGACGCCCGCGCCGCCACCGGACTGCCCACCGAAGGACTGCTGACCGGCCTGGAGGCGCACCTGCGCGACTGGGGCGTCGGCTCGTTGAGCGAGACCGCGGACGGCGACGCGCCGCACCGGGCCTCGGGATGCCCGTTCTCGGCGCGCGCGGTCGCCGAGGCGCTACGGACCAGGGGGT
This sequence comes from Actinoplanes sp. NPDC048791, assembly GCF_040650095.1. NCBI lineage: Bacteria > Bacillati > Actinomycetota > Actinomycetes > Micromonosporales > Micromonosporaceae > Actinoplanes > Actinoplanes sp. NPDC048791. The sequence continues at coordinate 547 of NZ_JBEZGQ010001486.1, forward strand.
ACGCACAGTGAGCCGGATCCTGATGTTGAGCTGGGAGTATCCGCCGCTGCTGGTGGGCGGCCTGGGACGGCACGTGCACGCATTGGCGACCTCGCTGGTGGCGGCCGGGCACGAGGTGACGGTGGTGACCCGGCACGCGCCGGGCGCGCTGCGCGAGGAGTACGCGGAAGGCGTGCACATCGTCCGCGCCCCGGACGACCCGCCGGAGTTCCCGGTCACCGACGGCAACCTGGTCGGCTGGACCACGGCCTTCAACCACACCCTGACCCGGGCCGCCCTGCGCGCCGCCCGGACCGGCCGCTACGACGTGGTGCACGCCCACGACTGGCTGGTCGCGCACGCCGCGGTCACCCTGCGCGAACACCTCGACGTGCCGCTGGTCGCCACCATCCACGCCACCGAGTCCGGCCGCCACCAGGGCTACCTGCCGCACGCGCACAACCGGACCATCGACGGCGTCGAACGCTGGCTGGCCCACGAGGCGTCCCGGGTGATCGTCTGCTCGCAGTACATGCGCCGCGAGGTGGCCCGGCTCTTCGACGTGCCGCCGGACCGTACCGACGTGGTGCACAACGGCGTGGACGTGCTGCGCTGGTACGCCCGGCCCCGCGCGGTGGCCGCCGCCCGGCTGGCCTTCGCCGCTCCGGAGGCGCCGCTGATCTCGTTCGCCGGCCGGCTGGTCTACGAGAAGGGCGTGCAACACCTGATCGCGGCGGTGCCGATGCTGCGCGAGCGGCACCCGGGGCTGCGGGTCGTGGTGGCCGGCGACGGGCCGTACCGGCGGGAGCTGGAGGCCATGGCCGGACCCGAGGTGACTTTCGCCGGCTTCCTCACCGGGCACAACCTGACCGCGCTGATGGGCGCCTCGGACTGCTACGTGGTGCCGAGCATCTACGAGCCGTTCGGCATGGTGGCACTGGAGGCCGCGGCGAGCGCCGGGTCGGTGGCGAGCCGGTCCTGCATCTCCCGCATGACGCCGGCGGACTCCAGCCGGCTGCACGCGGCCGTGGCCCGCGGGC
>NZ_JBEZGQ010001487.1:0-1561 GCF_040650095.1 Actinoplanes sp. NPDC048791
CGCCTCGACGAGATGCGGCTGGCGGACCGGGCGGTGCGTTCGACGCTGCGGGCGGTCTATGACGAGCTGGGCCCGGGTGAGCAGCTGGTGTTCCGGCGGGTGGGCGGTTATCCGGGTACGTCGGTGGGGCTGGCCGCCGCGGCGGCCCGGTGTGCGCTGGACGAGCATGTGGTGGCCGAGTCGCTGGAACGGCTCGTGGACGCGTTCCTGGTGGAGTCCCCGGCGCCGGACCGCTACCGGATGCACGACCTGGTGCGGCTGTGCGCGCGGGAGCTCGCCGACGACGGTGCGGAGGGCGTGGACTGCCTGCACCGGCATCTGCGGTGGCTGACCGCACGGGCCCGGGCCGGGCAGTGGCTGGCCGCCGAGCGGGAGAACGTGCTGGCTGCGGTGCACGCGGCGGTCGGGGCGGGGCTGGCCGCGCCGGCCCGGGCGTTGATCGAGGCGGTGCATCCGCTGGTGACCGGGGAGGCCGAGCACTCGTACCGGCTGCGGTTGTGGTTGTCGGCGGTGCCGGTGGCGCAGGCGCTGGGTGATGAGCCGTTCCGGATCCGGGCGTTGCGGTGGGTGTCGCACTCGTACGGGATGGCGGGTCTGGTCCGGCTCGAGCTGCCGGCGGCGCAGCAGGCGCTGGAGGCCGCCGAAGGGCTCGGCACCGACGTGCGGGAGATCGCGCTGGCCTTGTGGCGCGTCGGGGACGCGTGGCGGGCGCAGGACCGTTTCGCTGAGGCCGAGGCGGCGCTGTTGCGGGCGCTGGAGCTGCTGATCGGGCTGGGCGCGGTCGCCGACGAGATCGAGGTACGGCTGTCGCTGGGCACCCTGTACAACACGTTCCTGCGTCCGGAGCTCAGTGTGCCGGTGCTGAGCCGGGCCGTGGAGCTGCTGCCCGAGCGGGAGTCGCCGGAACGGGGCTGGGCGCTGCTGGGTCTGGGCCTGGCCTCGGAGCTCGGCGGGCAGACCGACCGGGGCCGGGAGCTGGTGGCGGAGGCGATGGGGGTCGCCGAGCGCATCGGTGATGAGCTGCTGCGCGGCTACTGCCTGCAGGAACGGGGCTGGCTGTACGTGCGGCACGGGGCGTACGACCACGCCGAGCGGGACTTCCGGGCGATGCTGGCGATCTTCGAGCGGCTGCGCAGCGGGCACGGCATCGGCAGCGCCCACGCGGCGCTGGGTGACATCGCCGACATGCGCGGTCAGCATCCGGCGGCGTTGCGGGAGTACGGCACGGCGATGGCGGAGTATGAGCGCCTCGGGCTGCGGGTGCGCCTCGGTCAGGTGCTGCTGCACCGGTCGGTGGTGCTGCGGGCGCTGGGCCGTGAGCAGGAGGCGGACGCCGACCGGGTCCGTGGTGAGCAGTTGAGCGGGGACGCGCCGGTGCATCGGGGACCGGCGGTGCAGCGGCGGCCGGGCCGGCCGGGCCGGGAGGCGTGATGCGGGTGCGGTGGGTGACGGGGTTCCTGGATACGCCCTCGCGGGTGGCGGAGCCGTTCTGGCAGGCGGTGACCGGTTCCGGGTTGTCGCCGCGGCGGGGGCCGGGCGGGGCGTTCGCGACGCTGGTGCC
>NZ_JBEZGQ010001488.1:0-1559 GCF_040650095.1 Actinoplanes sp. NPDC048791
GGCGGCGAAGCGCAGCAGCTGGCCGGTGAGCCCGGCCGGCACCCCGGCGACCGGCAGCGGATTGCGGCCCAGCTGCTCACGCAGGGCGCCCAGCGGCAGCCGGCCGGTGCCGAGCGCCCGGGTCAGCCGGGCGATGCCGCGCAGGTCCGCCAGTGCCGTGGCCACGATGTCGACCCGGCTGTCCGGATCGTCGACCCAGTCCACCGGCACCTCGTGGATGCGCAGCCCGGCGCGTTCGGCCAGCACCAGCAGTTCCGTGTCGAAGAACCAGCCGGTGTCCTCGACCATCGGCAGCAACCGGGCGGCCACGTCCGCGCGGATCGCCTTGAAGCCGCACTGCGCGTCGGAGAAGCGGGCGGCCAGGGTGCCGCGCAGGATCAGGTTGTAGGTGCGGGAGATGAACTCGCGCTTGGCGCCGCGGACGACCCGGGAGCCGCGGGCCAGCCGGGAGCCGATGGCCAGGTCGGAGTGGCCGGAGATCAGCGGGGCGACCAGCGGCAGCAGTGCGCCGAGGTCGGTCGACAGGTCCACGTCCATGTAGGCCAGTACGGCCGCGTCGGAGTGGGTCCACACGAAATTCAGCGCCCGGCCGCGGCCCTTCTCGCTCAGGTGCACCGCGGTGACGCCGGGCAGCACCTCGGCCAGGCGGTCGGCCACCTGGGCGGTGGAGTCGGTGCTGGCGTTGTCCGCGATGGTGATCCGGAAGCGGTACGGGAACCCGTCCCGCAGGTACGCGTGCAGCCGGCGTACGCACGGCTCGAGGTCGACCTCCTCGTTGTAGACCGGGACGACCACGTCGAGCACCGGAGCAACGGCCCGCACCTGGTCGTCGGCGTACGAGGGCAGCGTGGAAAGGCTCATGCCACCAAGGTCGGCTCCCCGGCTTTGCCCGGATTGTGGCGAACCTGTGGCGGCCCTATGAGTTCTGTGGCCCGCGGGTGACACGCCGGCCGGGCGGCCCCCGACGTGGAGGGCCGCCCGTGGTCCGGTCGTCATCTACCGGGTCGTGAGGTCGTAGAGGGTCACACCGTCGACGGTCCGGCTGGTGAAGTTAGCGGTGACCCACTCGGAGATCTGCGAGCTGGCGTTGCTGCCGCCCGAACCGGTGCCACCCCGGCCGCCGCCGAAGCCACCGCCGAAGCCACCGCCGCCTCCGCCGCCGATGAAGTAGTGGATCTTTCCTTCGGCGACGTACTGCTGGAACTGGGCCAGCGTGGGGGACGGGTCGCTACCGTTGAAACCGCCGATCGCCATCACCGGGTCGCCGGTGGCCAGCTGATAGCCGGAGGCGCTCTGCGAGCCGACCGCGGCGGCGACCCAGGTGTACTGGTCGGCGTTGGTGTCCAGCAGCGACTCCATCTCGTCGCTGACCGTGGCGGCGTTCAACAACCCACCCATGCCGCCACCACCGCGCATACCGCCGCCGGTCGTCGCCCCGCCCGGCGGAGTGCCACCGCCTGGGAAGCCCGACAACCCGACCGACGCCAACGGCGACGACCCGGCTGTCTGCGCGAGCAACGTCTGCAACAACACCTGGGCCCTGGTCCGCGACGCCGCCA
>NZ_JBEZGQ010001489.1:0-1557 GCF_040650095.1 Actinoplanes sp. NPDC048791
GCGGGGTGGGCCGCTCCCCGCCCGGCCCGGGGCCACCGGCCGACACCGGTACGGATCGGTGATCTCCCGCAGCTCGGTCAGCGCTCGCCGCAGCTGGGCCGTGCCGCGTTTGCCCAGATGCCGGCTCCACGTCGCCTCGATCCGCACCTCGGCCTCGTGCGCGACCGCGACCGCGGCCTTGCCCCGCGGGGCGAAACGCACCAGCCGGGCGCGCGCGTCGGACGGGTCCGGCACCCGCTCGACGTAGCCCGAGCGCTCCAGCTGGTCGACCAGGAAACCGGCGGTCTGCTTGGTCACCCCGGCCTGCTCGGCGAGCTCGGTGACCCGGCTCCCGGCCGGCCCGATCCGCGCGGCGATCCGGCCCTGAGCAGCGGTGAGGTCGCCGTATCCGGCCGCCTCCAGCGCCTCGAGCACCCCGCTCTCCATCGCCCGGTACGCGATGTAACAGAGCAGGCCGAGATTCAGCTCGTCACTCATACGGCCCCTTGACTTGGACAGAGCATCTGACGAATATTGGTCAGAGAAGCTTACCAAATCAGGTGGGAGGGCCGGCATGGACCGCGACGAGGTGTGGCAGGCCATCGACACCGAGAGGCTGAGCCTGGCCGAGCTGCTCGACGATCTGAGCCCGCAGGAGTGGGAGACGCCCTCGCTCTGTGCGGAGTGGCGCGTCCGCGATGTCGCCGCGCACCTGACGCTGTCCCAGACCGGGGTGCTGCCCGCGCTGGTAGCCGTGGTGCGGGCCTGCGGCAACGTCAACCGGATGATCCGGGACACCGCGTGCCACCAGGCCCGGCGGCCCACCGCGGAGTATGCCCCGCTGCTGCGCGCGATGGCCGGGTCGCGGCGTACCGCACCGGGGGTCACCCACCTGGAGCCGCTCATCGATGTCCTGGTGCACGGCCAGGACATCACCGTCCCGCTCGGCCGGCAGCGCGCGATGCCCGCGAAGGCATCGGCCGCCGCAGCGGCCCGGGTGTGGCCGAATCTGTGGCCGTTCCGGGCCGAGCGGCGGCTGCGTGGCTTCACGTTCGCTGCCACTGACGACGACTGGACGGCGGGTGCCGGGCCCCGGGTCGAGGGCCCGATCGGGGCGATCCTGCTGCTGCTCACCGGCCGGCGAGCGGCCCTGTCCCGGCTCTCCGGTCCCGGCGTGGAGGCGCTGACGGCACGGCTGTCACCCGCCCGGACGAGGTAGTCGGCGGCCGGGGCACGTGTGGCGATCGTCGCTGCGGGTAATCAGGAGGCGTACCCCAACCGGCGACGAGGAGACTCCGATGTTCTTCAACCTGATCAGGCGCTACGTGATCATGGCGATCGCCATCCCGCTGGCCGCGGCCGGTGCGCGCAAGCTCAGCGACGCCGTGGAGGCCAAGCGCGGACCCAGCCGCGGCACCAAGCTGCTGCGCCAGGGCGCGGACACCCTGCAGGGCCGCTTCGGCCGGCAGAAGAAGCGCTCCCGCTTCGCCTTCGGCCGCTGACGACGCTACGGGCGGGTCAGGAACCGGCAAGCACCGTCCCCGCCCGTAGCTCGAGGTCCGCACAGCGGGCTGCGCC
>NZ_JBEZGQ010001490.1:0-1554 GCF_040650095.1 Actinoplanes sp. NPDC048791
GTCCTTGGTGGCGTCGACGGCCTCCTGCGGGGTCTTCGCCGAGTACGCCAGGGTCATCCGGACGAGCTGCATCGTCATGGTACCACCGCCGACGGCCGCCGGTTCGTCGTGCAGACCCTGACCAGCACCGACGACCGCGTACGCCTGTTCCTGTCGCTGGGCACGCCCGAGCCGGTGCTGCGCGGCTTCCCGGACCCCGCGGCACCCCTGCCGGTGCAGGTACGCCTGCCCGACGGCCAGGGCGTCGTGGTCGCCGCCCCGGGCAGATTGCGCTACCGCGTGGCCGGCGGCACGTGGCTGCCGATCACCGGCGACGCGGCGCTGCTGCCCGCCGCGGCCGGCGAGGTCGAGGTGACCACCGCGCGAGGACAGGCGGTCCGGGTGCGACTCGCCTAAGGTCGGGGGACAGGTGTCCGGTTCTGCCGCCGGCTCTCGCCGCGGTTCTGCCGCCGGCTTGAGATGCGCGGCGATCGGGCATGTCTGCCGGCGATCAGGGAGGCTGCATGGACGTCGTCATCGGTGTCGACACCGGAACCACTGCGACCAAGGCCATCGCCGCCGGGCCGAGGGGTGAGGTGCGCGCGATGGCCAGCGTGCACTATCCGCTGTCGGTGCCCGGCCCGGGACAGGCCGAACTTGACCCGGTGCAGCTGCGCGACGCCGCGATCGAAGCGCTGATCACCGTGGCCGAGGAGGCCCGCGAGCGCGGCGACCGGGTCATCGCCGTGAGCCTCAGCGCCTTCCTGCACGCGCTGGTCCCGATGAACGCCGACGGCACGGCCCGCGGACCGCTGATCACCTGGGCGGACAACCGGGCCGCCGGGCAGAGCGAGCGGATCGTGGCGTCCGGCCGGGCGAAGCAGCTGCAGGCCCGCACCGGTACGCCGGTGCACCCGATGTCCCCGCTGACCAAACTCGCCTGGTGGGGGGCCACCGACCCGGCCGTCCTGCGGGACACGCCACGCTGGGGCGGGGTCAAGGAGATCGTTCTGGCCGGCATCGCGGACGAGGGCTTCCAGCTGGACCTGTCGGTCGCCTCCGGCACCGGCATGTACGACATCCACCAGCGGTGCTGGGACCCCGAGGCCCTGGAGCTGGCGGGGATCCAGGAGAGCCGGCTGGCTGAGGTCGTACCGACGACCCGGCAGCTGCGCCTCAACCGGGAGGTGGCGGTCGCCGCCGGGCTCCCGCCGGAGCTGCCCCTGATCATCGGGGCCGCCGACGGACCGCTGGCCAACCTGGGCGTGGGCGCGACGCCGGTCGGGGTGGCGGCCGTGTCCCTGGGCACCAGCGGCGCCCTGCGCACCGTCGTGCACGGCCCGACCGCGGACAAGGCGGGCCGGCTGTTCTGCTACGCGCTGACCGAGGACCGCTGGGTGGTCGGCGGCGCGATCAACAACGCGGGATCCGTGGTCCGCTGGGCCGGCCAGACCTTCGCGGGCGGCTTCGACCGGCCGACCGCCGAGGGCGAGGACGCCGACGTCCGCGACGCGGCCCTGCTGACCGAGGCGGCGGAGGTGGCGCCGGGCAGCGAGGGGCTGCTCTGCCTGCCGT
>NZ_JBEZGQ010001491.1:0-1552 GCF_040650095.1 Actinoplanes sp. NPDC048791
CAGCCGATCCGCAGGCCCACCCCCGCGCCGACGAAGATGCAGGTCAGCTCGAGCAGGCCGTGCGGGAGGATGAAGCCGAAGAAGGTGTCCGCGTGGCCCGTGTAGATCATCACGCCGCCGGACATGCCCAGGGCGAAGATGTTCTGGCCGAGGATGTAGATGACCGGCAGGATCAGCACCCCCGAGGCCAGGCACTGGGCCGCGATCAGGGCGTTGTGGGTCCACACGCTGGCCGCGAAGTTCTGCGCCTGGAACTCGCTGTAGTAGCCGACGAAGTCCTGCTCGGCGTAGCGCTGCAGCTCCTGGCCGGTGCCGAAGGTGCTGATCACGTCCGGGTTGGCCGAGAAATACCACATCAGGGCCCAGGCGACCAGGACGTCGACGACCATCACCGTCAGCCACCAGCGGCGGGCCTGGTAGAGCTGGGCCGGGAACGCCGAGGTGAAGAAGCGCCGGACGGGCTGCCAGGAGAAGCTGCGGCCGCCGGTGACCGCCGAACGGCCGGCGATGACCAGCTGGGACAGCGAGGCCAGCAGGATCGGGTCCGGTGAGTGGCTGCGGACCACGGACAGGTGGGTCGCCGCCCGCTGGTAGAGCAGGACCAGCTCGTCGGCCTCGTCCGGGGACAGCCGCCGGCGGCGGGCCAGCACCTCGAGGCGGTTCCACTCCCCGCGGCGCTCGGCGACGTACGCGTCCAGGTCCACCGGCGCAGCGTAGCCAACGCCGATCGGGTTAACTACCCGCATGACTGTGGCGGTGCCGGCGAGCGGCGGGAGCGACGAGCCGATCGTCAACGGGGAGGCCGTCGAGGTCGACGTACGCCCGGCCCGGGTCGGCTCGCGCGGCCTGGCGCTGATCATCGACATCGCCATGCAGCTGGTCTTCGTCCTGCTGACGGTCATCCTCATCGGGATCGGCACGTCGGTGCTGCCGCCGGGGGTGGCCGACGGCGCCTTCATGCAGGCCGCCTTCACCATCGGGGTCATCCTGGTGTTCATCGCCTACCCGACGATCGCCGAGACGCTGACCAACGGCCGCAGCATCGGCAAGCGCGCGATGGGCCTGCGGGTGGTCCGGGTCGACGGCGGCCCGATCCGGTTGCGGCACGCGCTGACCCGCACCCTGGTCGGCGTGGCCGTGGAGTGGCCCGGCCTGCTGTTCCCGCCGCTGACCTGGGCGGTTGCGCTGACCACCATGATCTTCTCGCCGCAGGGCCGGCGGCTGGGCGATCAGGCGGCGGGCACGTTCGTGATCCACGAGCGGTCCCCGGCGCCGTGGGGCTGGGTGCCGTCGATGCCGCCGCAGCTCGCCGGCTGGGCGGCCGAGCTGGACCTCAGCGGCCTCGACGACGAGCTGGCCCTGGCCACCCGGCACTACCTGGCCCGGGCCGGCGAGATCCGGCAGCCGCAGAACGGGCGCTTCGCGCACACCCTGGCCCAGGAGGTCGCCGAGAAGATCTCCCAGACCCCGCCGCCCGGCACCCCGCCCTGGATGTTCCTCAGCGCGGTGCTGGCCGAGCGCCGCCGCCGGGCCGGCCGGCGGGTGCACACCA
>NZ_JBEZGQ010001492.1:0-1552 GCF_040650095.1 Actinoplanes sp. NPDC048791
GGCGGGCTGGGAACCGTGATGCGGTTCCGGGGGCGGGTCGCCCGCCTGCGACGGGCCGGCGACCCGGCCCAGCGGCGCGGGGTGGCCGCGGCGTTCCCGGTGATCGCCGCGCTGGTGCTCTCCTCGGTCTTCGCGGTCGGCGCGGGCATCCTCATGGCGGCCCAGTCCACCGCGCCCATCGCACCCGGCACCGGCCTGGAGTGGACCGGCCTCGCCTTCGGCGCGGCTCTGCTCGCCGGCACCAGCGCGTACGGCCGGCGCGGCGGCATCTTCGGCACGCTGCTGGCGGTGGCCGGGCTGACGCTCTTCCTGGACTACGCGGCCCGCCGCGACTTCGACATCGCGCTGTTCGCGATCGCGGCCTGCGCGGTCGGCGGCGGGCTGATCGTCACCCGGCTGGTCGAGACGTACGGGCGCCCGCTGCTGGTGCCCGCGGCGGCGGACTGGAACGCCGCGGCCTCGGCCGGCACCACGTGGACCCCGGACATGCCGCAGACCTGGTCGACCTCGCCCGAGCCGCCGGACAGCAAGCCCCTGCGCTGGGACGAGGGGCCCTGGGGCAGCGCCCGTTGAGGACGCGCCGTTGCGCCCTATGCTGACAGTCATGACCGACTCGACCTTCGCCGAACTGGACGCCCTGCCCACCGAGGAGCTGCGCGAGCGGGCCTTCGCGAAGGCGCGGGAGCACCGCGACCTGAGCTTCTTCTGGTCCGTGTTCAAGCACCTGCCCGACGCGGACGAGGCGGCGTCGCTGGACGGCGCGCCGAACACGGTGGGCCCGACGATCGAAGAAGCGGTCGCTCTGTGGCGTGAACTGACCGGACACGGGTACGGGGAGCAGGAGCCGCTGCTTCGGGCAGCCTTCATCGATTACCTGCAAAAGCACTGAGACCACCGCAAGGCACACATTCACGGATATCAGTTCTGACGCGTTTGGCGAGCGGAATCCGCAGGGAAATAGCGGGTTCATGGCTCTCACCAACCGCTACAAAACTGCGCCCGGCGCGGGCACGATAGCCGCGCTGATACTCGTCCTGGTCTTCGGCAGCCCCTGGTACGCCGACTGGGCCCAGGACAACACCAACCCGGAGACCGCCGGAGGCTGGTGGCTGCGCCTGCTGGCCTGGCCGCACTGGCGTTTCGACTCCGACGACTCGCTGCGCTCGATCATCATCGGCGACCTCAAGGCGATCCTGGTGGTCGTGCTGACGCTGGTCTTCCTCTACCTGCTGCCCGGCTCGCAGCTGGCCCGGGCCCGCGGCACGATCAGCCAGTTCTTCGCCGGCTGGGCCGCCTACATCTTCGCCGGTGGCTTCGCCGCCCTGCTGACCACGCTGTTCCTGGCCAACCCGTCGCTGCTGGGCGCGTTCCGGACGGCCGGGGAGGGCGCCACCTACGGCCTCTTCGTCGGCTGGATCATCGGACTCGCCACCCTCGGCGGCCGGCGCGGCACCCGCTAGAGCCTCGTTCCCGGCCCGGCCGTGCGGCGTCCCGCGCCGCCGTACGATCCGGGCCCGCCGCGGCACCAGGTGACCGCCGCCCCCACGGGCAC
>NZ_JBEZGQ010001493.1:0-1550 GCF_040650095.1 Actinoplanes sp. NPDC048791
TCGTCCGGACCGGCCGGCGCCCGCCGGGTGCCGTGCCGGCGGGCCAGCTGCGCGGCCAGCTGGCCGGCGACCTGATCCACATAGGTGCGCGCGGACGGCTCCCACTGCCGCAACACCGAGTCCAGCGCCAGCACCAGCTGCTCCAGCAGCGGATCGGCCACGCCCAGCTCCTCGGCCAGCGTGACCGGCGGCCCGTCCTGCCCCTGCTGCAACGCGTCGTCGTCGAGGTAGACGTGCACGGTGTCGAGCGGTCCGCCCAGCTCCACGGTCAGGTCCTTGCCGGCCGGGTGCACGAAGAAGCCACCCGGGGCGACCGTGCGCGCGCTGGTCAGCCCGAGGTGCCCGCGACGGACGGTGACCGGCCCGTTGAGGTGCAGGATGACGAGGTGGCTGCGGGCGGCGTCGAAGGCGGCCCGGTACGGCTGCTCGCGCTGGGTGGACACGTAGAGCCCGGACCAGCCCAGACCCGCACTGGTCCGGTCGGGCCGGATCCACGGCTGACGCAGGATCCCGTTGGTGTCGAGCAGCGACAGCTCGTCCATGCCGCATCCTAACCCCGCGCGGCAGGAGTGGCCGGTGCTGTCATCGGGTATGGCGGTGTCATGACAGTGGGCCCGGTCGTCGTCGCCAGTCGTTACCGGCTGGGTGAGACGCTCGGCGTCGGCGGCATGGGCCGGGTCTTCCTGGCCCGCGACGAGGTGCTCGACCGGGACGTCGCGATCAAGGAGATCGTGCCGCCGGACGACATCGCCGAGGCCGACCGCGACGCCGTGCAGCAGCGCACGCTGCGCGAGGCCCGGGCGGCGGCCCGGATCAGCCACCCCAACGCGGCCCAGGTGTACGACGTCATCGCGGCGGACGGCGCCACCTGGATCGTGATGGAGTACGTGAAGTCGCGCTCGCTGAAAGAGGTCATCGACCAGGAGGGCCCGCTGGAGCCGCGCCGGGTCGCCGAGATCGGCCTGGCCGTGCTGAACGCCCTCGACGCCTCACACCGGGCCGGCGTCCGGCACCGCGACGTCAAACCGGCCAACGTGCTCCTGGGCGACGACGGCCGGGTGGTGCTGACCGACTTCGGCATCGCCACCATCGAGGGCGACGGCATCGTGACCAGCTCGAACATGGTGCTGGGCTCCCCGCAGTACATGTCACCCGAGCGGGTCCGCGACGGCACAACCCTGCCCGCCTCGGACCTGTGGTCGCTGGGCGCGACGCTGTACACGGCGGTGGAGGGGCACTCGCCGTACGAGCGCGGTTCGGTCTTCGAGACGCTGACGGCGGTGGCCTCCGACGAGCCGGCCCCGGCCGGGCACGCCGGGGTGCTGGCGCCGGTCCTCGACGGGCTGCTGCGGAAGGACCCGGCCGCGCGTCTCGACCTGGAAGAGGCCCGGGAGCTGCTGGAAGAGGTCGCCAGCGGGGAGCCGGCGGCGCCTCCGCGCCCGCGGTGGCCCTGGAGCAACTGGCGCGACCGGGACCGCAACGAGCCGGCCCGGGCAACGGCCGCACCCACAGCACCTGCCCCGGCTCCGGCTCCGGCTCCGGCTCCGGCT
>NZ_JBEZGQ010001494.1:0-1549 GCF_040650095.1 Actinoplanes sp. NPDC048791
CGGTTACACACCCGCGCCGATCGCGTGGGGCACGTGCGAAAGCCCCGGGCTGCAGCGCCGCGGCGCGCAGTGCGGCATGCTCACGGTGCCGCTGGACTACCGGCGCCCGCGCGGCACCAAGATCAAGCTGGCCGTCTCCCGCATCCTGCACAAGTCACCGGCGGCGGACTACCAGGGCATCATGCTGACCAACCCGGGCGGCCCCGGCGGATCCGGGCTGACCCTGTCGGTGCTCGGCGAGTACGTGCCGGACAACGTGGGCAGTGAGTACGACTGGATCGGTTTCGACCCGCGCGGCGTCGGCTCCAGCGAGCCGTCCCTGTCCTGCGACGGCAACCTGACCACCCAGTACAACCGGCCGTACTACGTGCCGGTCACGCGTTCGCTGGAGAAGCAGTGGCTGGCCCGCTCGAAGCAGTACGCGCAGGCCTGCGCCAAGGCCGGCGGCGAGCTGCTCGACCACGTCAAGACCACAGACACGATCGCCGACATGGAGAGCATCCGCAAGGCGCTGGGCGCCAAGCAGCTCAACTTCTACGGCTTCTCGTACGGCACGTACCTCGGCCAGGTGTACAGCACGCTGCACCCGGAGCGGGTCCGCCGGATGGTCCTCGACGGCAACGTCGACCCGCGCGACGTCTGGTACAAGGCGAACCTGGCGCAGGACGTGGCGTTCGACAAGAACATCAACACGTACTTCGCCTGGGTCGCCAAGTACGACTCGGTCTACCACCTGGGCACGACCGGCAGCGCGGTGAAGAAGAAGTACTACGCGACGCTGCAGCAGCTGCGCAAGGCACCGGCCGGCGGGGTCATCGGCCCGGACGAGTGGACCGACATCTTCACCTCGGCGGCGTACTACATCTTCGACTGGACGACCATCGCCGAGGCGTTCGCGGCGTACGTCAACGACGGCGACTACGCCCCGGTCAAGGCGCTGTACGACGGTGGCTACCCGCAGGGGCCGGGCACCGACAACGGCTACGCCATGTACCTGGCCACCCAGTGCACCGACGTGCAGTGGCCGAAGAACTGGAGCAAGTGGCAGCGCGACAACTGGCGGATCTACTCCCAGCACCCGTTCCTGACGTGGAGCAACGCCTGGTTCAACGCGCCCTGCGTGTTCTGGAAGGGTGACGTCGGCACGCCGGTGAACGTCAACGGCAAGAAGGCGCCGCCGATCCTGCTGATCAACGAGACGTACGACGCCGCGACGCCGTACGCGGGCAGCCTTGAGGTCCGCAAGCGCTTCCCGCGGTCGGTGCTGATCGAGGGCGTCGGGGGCACCACGCATTCCGGCTCGCTCAACGGCATCGCCTGCACCGACAACGCGATCGCGGCGTACCTGTCCGACGGCACGCTGCCGGCCCGGGTGCGCGGCAACCGTTCCGACAAGCAGTGCGACCCGCTGCCGCAGCCGGACCCGACGGCCGCGGCGGCCAAGAGCGCGTCCGCCTCCGGCGGCGGCTCCAACCGCGTGCTGCCGGACCTCAGCGTGCTGCGCTGAGGAAGGCCTGACGAGGGGGCGCGGGCCGGTGTGGCCCGCGCC
>NZ_JBEZGQ010001495.1:0-1549 GCF_040650095.1 Actinoplanes sp. NPDC048791
GCCGCCATCGCGGTGGGGGAGATGACGTACGAGGCGGCGGTGGCCTGCAGCACCCGTTCGGTGACGTTGCCCCTGCGGCGTTCCTCGACCAGCTCCAGCAGCCCGTGCTGCTCCAGGGTGCGCAGATGGTAGTTGACCTTCTGCCGGGGCAGGCCGACCTGGGCGGCGAGCATCGTGGCCGAGCCGGGCACGGCCAGCGCGGCCAGCAGCCGGCTGCGGATCGGGTCCAGGCTGACCTCGGCCGCGGCCGGGTCCTCGATCACTGCGACGTCTTCCATGGCGCCCACTCTCCCACCGACAAAAAAATTTGTCCAGCGGTACGATCGTCGTCGTGCGTACCCCTCCCGACGACCTGATCACCGAGCCCGGCACCGCCCAGGAGCTGACCCACAACGCCGGCAACGGCGCCACCGGTGGCATCTGGCGGGTGCGCCGCGACGGCGTGCCCGCGGTGCTGAAGCTCTCCACGCCCGGCCGTCCCGACGCGGCGGCGCACCTGCAGGCCTCCGACGAGCCCGGGCACTGGAACTACTGGCGGCGTGAGCTGCTCGCGTACCGCAGCGGCCTGGCCGGCACCGCCTTCGCCGACGCGGGGATCAGCGCGCCCGCCCTGCTCGGCACCGAGGAACGCGCCGACGGCTCCGTCGCCCTGTGGCTCGAGCACGTCGAGGGTGTCCCCGGCCCCGCCTGTGGCCGCGCGGAGCTCGGCGACGTCGCGTACCGGATGGGGATCGCCCAGGCCCGCTGGCTCGGCCGCCCGCCCACCGACGCCTGGCTCTCCCGCGACTTCCTGCGCGACTACACCAGCGCCCAGCCGGTGGGCGAGCCGGACTGGGAGCACCCGGCCGCGGTCGCCGGCTGGTCCCCGCGGCTGCGGCAGGACCTGCGAACGCTGTGGCACCGGCGCACCCAGCTGCTCGCCGCGGCCGACACGCTGCCGCGCACGCTGTGCCACCACGACCTCTGGCCGATGAATCTGATCATCGGCGCGGCCGGGCCGGTCCTGCTGGACTGGGCGTTCACCGGGCCGGGCGCGATCGGCGAGGACGTCGCCAACCTGACCCTGGACGCGTTCTTCGACGGGCTGATCGACATCACCCTGATCGACGACGTGACGGCCGCGGTCGCCGACGGCTACCGGCGCGGGCTGGGCGGTGTGCTGGACGACGCGACGATCAGCCGGGCGATCAAACTGACCGGCGCGGCCAAGTACTACTGGCTGGCGCCGCGGATGCTGCTCGCCGCCGCGCAGGGCAGTGGCCGGGGCGCCTACGACTCCCGCGACACCGCGGAGGTGTTCGCCGGCCGAGCCCCGGTGCTGTCGCAGGTGACCCGCTGGGCCCGGGAAGCCCTGGACTGAGGTCCGGCGGTCGCCCGCTCAATAGACCGCCCGACGGTCGGCCCCCAAAGGCTGCTCAGCGCGGCCAGGAGACCGGGACGGCAGCGCCGCCACCGGCCGCACCGCGGCGAGGCCCGGTATCCGGTTGCACCGCAGCCAGGCCCGCTATCCGGCCGGCGGGAAGGACACGTGCCAGCGGCTCGTGCGATG
>NZ_JBEZGQ010001496.1:0-1547 GCF_040650095.1 Actinoplanes sp. NPDC048791
CAGCGCCGGCTGGCCGGCGGGGCGACGGTCAGGACGGCGTCGCCGAAGACGCCCGGCCCGGCCCGCAGCGAGAACGAGTAGCCCTCCCCGTCGTACGCCCGCAGCGCCGGCGGTTCCGGCACCTCCTGCACCCGCAGGCCGGAGTCCCGCCAGAGATCGTGATAGACCCCGAGCAGCTGCGGGTACGCGATCGGCACATCCCGCAACAGCAGGCTGCGTTCCCGACGCGGGCCGGAGTGCATCATCGGCGTCACCTTCAGCCGGGTCGACACCAGCGCGCTGTGCAGCCTGTTCTCCACCCCGCAAGCGACCGGGTCACGGGGCAGGACCCGGCTCAGCCCGCGCAGCACGAAGGCGTTCAGCACGGCCAGCAGCGGCAGGGCGTACCAGCCGAGATGGTGCGGGACGAGGGCCAGCAGCGGCGACAGCAGACCGGCCGGCATGGTCAGCACCACCGCCACGAAGACCGCCAGATCCGCGTACGGCGACCACAGCCGGCCCGCGAGTGTGAGCAGCGCCACGACGATCACGTAGCAGGTCGCCACCGGGGCGAAACGGAGCCGGCGCATGATCGCAGTCTGCCGCCCGGCCAGGGCAGATGCCGGCGAAACGGCGTGTCCGCCGGGGGCTGGACGCGTGTTGGCGGCCGGGGCCCCGCGTGTCAGGATTCCGGCGTGACCTCGCGGGGGGCTGCGAGGCGCGGCGACTTCTCAGGGAGATGACGGTGGACGCCGACCACGTCGCGGACGACCTCGAGTCCGTGCTGCTCACCGAGGACCAGATCCACACCCGGGTGAAGGGGCTGGCCGCCGAGATCGGCAAGGACTACGCCGGCCGCGAGGTCGTGCTGGTGGGGGTGCTGGGCGGGGCCGCCACGTTCACCGTCGACCTGGCCCGGGCCCTGGAGAGCCAAGTGGAGATCGACTGGATGGCGATCCGGTCGTACACCACGAGCAAGCGCGCTTCTGGCTCCGTACGCCTGCTCAAGGATCTTGATCTGGACATCACCGACCGGGACGTGATCATCGCCGAGACGGTCATCCAGACCGGCCTGACCATGTCCTGGCTGATCGCGAACCTGCGGCAGCGCGGGCCCGCGTCGATCGCGGTGGCGGCGCTGCTGCGCAAGCCGGACACCCCGGAGCTCGGCGTGCCGACCTACATCGGCTTCGACGTGCCGGCAGGCCTGATCGTCGGGTACGGGCTGGACTACCGCGGTCACTACCGCAACCTGCGCTGTGCGGCTGTGCTGGCCCCGCACGCCGTGCGATGAAGGCCGTCGTCTTCGACTTCTTCGGCACGCTGACCGACCCGTCCGCCGAGGACGGCCGGCGGGCCTCCTTCACCGCGACCGCGGCGGCCCTCGGGGTGCCGGCGGACGCCTTCTGCACGACGATGGGGGCCACCTTCCGCGAGCGGGCGACCGGCGCGTTCGGCGACACCAGGGCCACCCTTGAGGCCGTGGCTCTGCGCTGCGGCGTCACCCCGGCACCGGACGCCCTCGACGCGGCCACGGCGGTGCAGCTCGCCGGCGCGGCCACGGTCCG
>NZ_JBEZGQ010001497.1:0-1547 GCF_040650095.1 Actinoplanes sp. NPDC048791
CCGCGAGGTGCCAGGCCCGGCGGTCCGGCGCGTCCTGCGGGTCGGTCACCTCGGCGAGCGCCAGATGCACCGCCCGGCGGGTCTCGGGCTGCGCGGCCCGGTAGGCGGCCGACCGTACGAGCGGGTGGCGGAAGGTCACGCGGTCGTCGATGGTCAGCAGGCCGTCCGTGCCGCCGGCCAGCGCCGTTGCCGGGTTGACGCCGAGCCGCTGGGCGGCCTGGCGGACGGAGTCGGGGTCGCCGACCGGCTCGACGGCGGCGATCAGCAGCAGCATCCGGGTCTGCTCGGGCAGCCGTTCGATCCGGTTGAGGAACGCCTGCTCGATCTGGCCGGGCAGCGTGTCGGCGCGCAGCAGGCCGAGCCCGCCCGCCATCTCGGTGACGCTCAGCCCGCGCGGCAGCTCCAGCAGAGCCAGCGGGTTGCCCCTGGTCTCCGCGACGATCCGGTCGCGGATGCGCCGGTCCAGCCGGGCGTGCGTGGCCGAGGTGAGCAGCGCGTGGGCGTCGGCGTCCGGCAGCCCGCCGACCTCGAGCTCCGGCAACCCGCGCAGATCCGGGCCGGGCAGCCGGGTGCCGAACAGCAGGCCGATCGACTCCGCCAGCAGCCGGCGGGCGACGAAGCCGAGGACCTGTGCCGAACCGCGGTCCAGCCACTGGACGTCGTCGACCACGCAGACCAGCGGGACCTCCTCCGAGGCGGCCGACAACAGGCTGAGCACGCCCAGCCCGACCAGGAAGTGATCCGGCGGAGTGCCCTCGCGCAGCCGGAACACCGTCTCGAGCGCGGCGCGCTGCGGCTCGGGCAGCTGCGGCAGCCGGTCGAGCACCGGCGCGCACAGCTGCTGCAGGGTGGCGAAGTCCAGCTCCATCTCCGACTCGACCCCGGCGGCGTGCAGGACCCGCATCCCGGTGGCGGCGGCCCGGGCGTACCCGAGCAGCGCCGACTTGCCGACGCCGGGATCGCCGCGCAGCACCAGGACCCGGCTCTCGCCCGTGCCCAGCGCGGTGATCGTCTCGTCGAGCAGGGCGCACTCCGCGCGCCGCCCGATCAGTCCGTGCTGCGGTGGGTTCATCGTCGTCCGCCTTCGTCGAGGACCGGCTCGTGCTCGCCGCGCGGCAGGACGTCCCGGAGCTGGCGCCGGGAGCTGATCGCGAGCTTGCTGAAGATCTTGCGCAGGTGCCACTCGACCGTGCGCGGGCTGAGGAAGAGCCGGGCGCCGACCTCCGGGTTGGAGAAGCCGTCGCGGACGAGCACGGCGATCTGCCGTTCCTGCGGGGTCAGGTCGTCGCTGGGTGCGGCCTCGACGGTGCGCCGGCGGACGCTCGCCCCGGTGGTCAGCAACTCCCGGTGGGCGCGCTCGGCGAAGGCCTCCATGCCGATCGCGACGAACATCTCGTACGCGACCCGCAGCTCGTCCCGCGCCTCGGCCCGTCGCTCCTGCCCGCCCAGCCACTCGCCGTACAGCAGGTGGGCGCGTGCGTGCTCGGGGCGCAGCCTGGTGCGGCCCAGCCGCTCGATCGCCTGCCGGTACAGGGCGTCGGCAGCCG
>NZ_JBEZGQ010001498.1:0-1545 GCF_040650095.1 Actinoplanes sp. NPDC048791
CTGGATCGCCGACTCCATGCTGGCCGCCTGGCGGGCCGCGGCCCGGCTGCCGGACGCCCTGCCCGGTGACATCCCGCTGGAGAAACGCCCGACCAGCGCGGTGCTGGTCCGGGTCCGCAGCCAGATCGCCGCGATCGAGGAGGCGCTGCGCGCCCGCGGCCTGCCGGTCGAGGTGGTCGGCCTGGGCGGCCTGCTCGACACCCCGGAGGTACGCGACGTCGTCTGCACGCTGCGGGTGCTCGCCGACCCGACGGACGGCGCCGCCCTGTTGCGCCTGCTGACCGGGGCCCGCTGGCGGATCGGCCCGCGTGACCTGGTCGCGTTGCATCGCCGCGCCCGGGCCATCGCCGCGGCCCGGGTGGCCGCGACGACCGGCGACGAGCCCGAGGACATCGTCTCGGACCGGCTGGACGACGCCACCCTGGTCGAGGCGATGGCGGACCTCGGCGCGCCCCAGCAGTACTCGCAGGAGGGATATGCGCGGCTGCGGGCGTACAGCAGGGAGATGGCCGAGTTGCGGCACCGCCTAGACCAGCCGCTGCCGGACCTGGTCGCCGACATCGAACGCACCATCGGCCTCGACGTCGAGGTGGCCGTCCGCGGCTGGGGCGCGGGCGACGCGGGCCTGGCCCGCGGCCACCTGGACGCCCTCGGTGACGTGGCGGCCCGGTATGCGGGGGACACGGACGGCGGCACGCTCGCGGGCTTCCTGGCCTTCCTGGCCGCGGCCGAGGAGGAGGAACGCGGCCTCACCCCGGGCCAGGTCGACGTGGTCGAGGGCGCGGTGCAGATCCTGACCGCGCACGCGGCCAAGGGCCTGGAGTGGGACGTGGTGGCGGTCGCGGGCCTGACCAAGGGCGTGTGGCCGGGGATGACCCGGGGCTCCGACCACTTCCTGATGGGCATCGGGGTGCTGCCGTTCCCGCTGCGGGGCGACTCCGACGGCCTGCCGGCGCTGGACCTGTCCGCGGCGGCGGATCAGAAGGACGTGGCCGGGGCGCTGACGACGTTCAGCAAGGCCTGGCGTGAGCACGACGAGCGGGAGGAGCGCCGGCTGGCGTACGTGGCGGTGACCCGGCCCCGGCGGTTGCTGCTCTGCTCCGGCTACTGGTGGGGCGACGGTGTGAAGAAGCCGCGCGGTCCGTCCGTCTTCCTCCAGGAGATCCGGGCGACCTGCCTGGACGGTGCCGGCGTGGTCGAGGAATGGACCCCGGAGCCGGCGGCCGACGCGACCAACCCGAGCGCTGAGCTGGTGGCCACCGCGGAATGGCCGTCGGATCCGCTGGGGGCCCGGCGGCCGGCGATGGCGGCCGCCGCGGATCTGATCCGCCGGATGATGGTGAGCCCGGACCCGGTGGCGGCCGAGGCCTTCGTGGAGCTGGCCGAGGGCGATCCGGAGATCGCCGCACGCGCCGGCCTGGCCGCCGACCTGATCGGCCTCCCGGCCCCCGGCGCTCTGCCGGAGGCTGCCCGCGTGGCCCCGGCGGACGCTGCCCACGTGGCCCGGGTGGAGGCTGCCCGCGAGGCCGCGCCGGGGGGCGCGGA
>NZ_JBEZGQ010001499.1:0-1542 GCF_040650095.1 Actinoplanes sp. NPDC048791
GCGCGAGACGAGCAGCACCAGCCCGGCCGCGGCGAGACCGCCGAGGAACGCGACCAGCCCGCTGACCACGAACGGCAGCGAGACGCCGAACGCCGCGACCGCGACGACTGACACGTACGCGCCCGCGTTGACGCCGAGCGTGTCCGGGGCCGCGAGCGGGTTGCGGGCGACCGACTGCAGCGTGGCGCCGGCCATCCCGATCGCCACTCCCGCGAGCAGTGCCGCCAGCAGCCGCGGGATCCGGCTGGCGAGCAGCACCGCCACGGCCTCGCCGCGGGTGCCGTCCTCGTGCGCCCAGGGCAGCACGGCGCGCAGGAGCTCCCCGATGCTCAGCTCGGCAGTGCCCTGCGTGAGGTGCACAGTGGACAGGACGAGCAGCAGCGCGCCGGCGAGAGCGAAGACGCCGGCCGCGCGGAGCGGGGAGCGGGCGGGCGCGCCGCCCTCCGGTGCGGTGGTGACCGCGGGGGAGGACGGCGCGTGCGTCGTGTCGGTCACGGCGTAACCGGTCAGGCGCCGGTCAGCGCGGTGATGAGCGCGTCGATGTAGGCCTGGGCCGACGGCGGCCCGCCGAACATCCAGATACCGTCCGGGAGTCGGTGCAGGTTGCTCTCCTTGACGAAGGGCAGCTGCTTCCACACGGCGTTGCCGGTGAGCGCGGCGACGAACGCGTCACCGCCGTCGGCCTTGTTGGCCACGTACACGAAGGAGGTGGCCGGGTCCTTGATCTTCGTCAGGCCCTCGATGTCGGTCTGCGCGAGGCCGTAGTCCTTGTCACCGCCGGTGGTCCACTGGTTCTTCAGCCCGAGCTCGGCGGCGACCCCGCCGAAGAACGACGTCGGCGTGAACAGCCGCAGGGAGACGGTGCCCGAGTCGATCCAGCCGTCGGCCATGGTGAACGGAGCACCGGCCTTGCCCGCCTGGGCGAGCTTCGCCTTGCCGGCGGCGACGTACGCGTCGAACTCCTGCAACAGCTGCGCGCCGCGGGCCTGGGTGCCGGTGGCCTGGGCCAGCACGGTCACGGTACGCCGCATGTAGCCGATCGGGTCGGTGCCGTCGGAGCCGCGCAGGGTGAGCACGGGTGCCTGCTCGGCGATCTGCGCGATGACGTTCTCCGGCAGATCGGTCGTGGTGACCACCAGGTCCGGCCGCAGCGCGGCGATGGCGTCGAGGCTCGGTTCACCGCGGGTGCCGACGTCGGGCGTCGACGCTTCGATCGGCGCAACGGTGTTGTAGTTGTTGTAGCCCTTGACATCGGCCTGGCCGATCGGCTTGACGCCCAGGGCGACGAGGTTCTCCGACAGTCCCCACTCCAGCGACACGATGTTGCGGGCGGGCGCGTCGAGGTGCACCGGCCCGCGCTCGTCGGTGAGGTCCACCGGGCCGGACGAGGTGGCCGGGCCGGGGCTGCCGGCAGCGTCGACGGCGTCCTCCGTGGTGCCGCAGGCGGCGAGGAAAAGGGCGGTCATCGCGACGGCGAGTGCGCGGATGGCGGGCATGGTCGTTCCTTCTGATCGGGTGGGATGGTCGGTCAGTTCGGGCGGG
>NZ_JBEZGQ010001500.1:0-1540 GCF_040650095.1 Actinoplanes sp. NPDC048791
GCCGGGTCGGCGGCAGCGAAGGCCACGCGTGGCAGCGCTGGGAGCTGGACTGGCGACCGGCCGCGGGCGCGCACGAGCTGCTGGCCCGGGCGACCGACGTCCGCGGCAACACCCAGCCGGACGTGGCGGACTACAACGAGCTGGGCTATCTGTTCGACGCCGTGGTCCGGCACCCCGTGGTGGCCGTCTGACCAGCCGCACCGCGATGGTCGTAGGGTCCTCGCCATGCCGTCAGCTCCGGCACCGGCGGTCCTCGAAGGTGCCCACGTTCGTCTTGAACCCCTGGCCGAGTCCCATGTCCCGGAACTGTTCGGAGCAGGCGGCCGCGACGACGAGGTGTGGCGCTGGCTGAGTGCGCCGACTCCGCGTACCGAAGCGGAACTACGCGGGATCGT
This sequence comes from Actinoplanes sp. NPDC048791, assembly GCF_040650095.1. Classification (NCBI taxonomy): domain Bacteria; kingdom Bacillati; phylum Actinomycetota; class Actinomycetes; order Micromonosporales; family Micromonosporaceae; genus Actinoplanes; species Actinoplanes sp. NPDC048791. The sequence goes on from NZ_JBEZGQ010001500.1 coordinate 396, forward strand.
CTGCAGGCGCCTCGAGGACGTCAAGGACGGCAAGCGGGTGGCGTTCGCCGTGCTGAGCCGGACAGCCGGCACGGCGATCGGCATGACGAATCTGCACAGCTGGCATCGGGCGGAAGGCCGCATCGAGATCGGCGGCACCTGGTTCGGCCGGAGATGGTGGCGCACCGCGGCGAACACCGAGACCAAGCTCCTGACGATGACCCATGCCTTCGAGACCCTTGGCTACACAGCCGTGGTCTGGCGGATCAGCGCGGGGAATCTCCGCTCGCGGGAGGCGATCACACGCATCGGTGCCGTGCCCGCTGGGCACGAGCGTGCATCCGGCCAGACGGACCTTCTGACGTACCTCATGCCCTGCGAGGAGTGGCCCGCAGCGAAGGCACGGCTGGCTGAACGCCTGGCGAGAGACTAGCCGTGCCAGGTGCGCCATAGGGCGGCGTACGTGCCGTCCGCCGCGACCAGCTCGTCGTGCGTGCCCAGCTCCACCAGCCGCCCGCCGTCCATCACCGCCACCCGGTCCGCGTCGTGCGCGGTCTGCAGCCGGTGCGCGATCGCGATCACCGTACGGTCGTGCAGCACCGCGGCCAGCGACCGTTCCGCGTCCCGGGCGGTCGTCGGGTCGAGCAGTGCCGTCGCCTCGTCCAGCACCACCGTGTGCGGGTCGGCCAGCACCACCCGGGCCAGCGCCAGCTGCTGGGCCTGCGCGCCGTCGAGGACGAAGCCGTCGCCGCCCAGCCGGGTGTCCAGGCCGTCCGGGAGTTCCCGTACCCAGTCCGCGCCGACGATGGCCAGCGCCGAACGCAGGTCGTCGTCGGACGCGTCCGGGGCGGCCAGGGTCAGGTTGTCGCGGACCGCGTCGCGGAACACGTGGTGTTCCTGGGTGACCAGGACCACCTGGCGGCGCAGCAGGCTCGGCGGCAGCTCGGCGATCGGCACCCCGCCCACGGTCAGCGTGCCGGCGCGGGGGCGGTCGACCCCGGCGAGCAGCCGGCCCAGGGTGGACTTGCCGGCGCCGGAGCGGCCGACCAGGGCGAGCCGCTCTCCCGGGCGCACGGTCAGGTCGACGCCGCGCAGCAGCAGGTCGGTGCCGTGCCCGCTCTGCCGCAGGCCGCGGGTGACGGTCCGGGTCAGCTCCTGGTGGCGGT
>NZ_JBEZGQ010001501.1:0-1535 GCF_040650095.1 Actinoplanes sp. NPDC048791
GGCGGCCCGGCCCTCGACGGCCTGGCCGGCCGTGTTTGCGAAGCCGCCCGAGGAATACGTCGTGCGGCAGAAGCCGGCCGTCTCCAGCCCGCCAGCGGCCCGGACGAAATCGCGGACGCGGGCGGCGCGCTCGTGCGGGCCCGCGGCGGCGGTGGCCTCGTCGAAGGCGGGGGAGTCCCGCAGCGGCGTGGGCGGGGTGAGGCCGGGCCAGGCCTGGTCGGGCGGGGACAGGCGGGAGGCGGCGATCGTGCGTTCGACCAGCGACTGCAGGCCGTCGGCGTCGGTCACCGTCGTGGAGCCGCCGGCCGTACGGCCGTCGAGGTGCACGCGCAGGCGCACGGTTGTGGTGGCGTCGGCGACGTTCTGGTGGATCGCCGAGTTCGCGAAGCGGGTCAGGGCCTCAGCAGAGTGGGCCGCGACTACCTCGGCCTCGGCGCCCGGGCCGGCCAGCCGCCGGGTCAGCTCGACGACCCGGGCCGCCAGATCAAGCTCGGCACTCATCCCCGCACCCCCACGCGCACGTTGGTGAACCGGGCCGGGGCGGCCGGGTGGCCGGTGTGCCCGATCTGACCGGGCTGGCCCTTGCCGCAGTTCGGCGTGCCCCAGGCGACCGACTCGGAGGACAGCATGTCCATCGACTGCCAGAACTTCGGGCCGATCCCCGTGTACGTCGGGTTGCGCAGCATCCGCCCGCGCTTGCCGTTCTTCACTTCGTACCCGATTTCGCAGCCGAACTGGAAGTTGAGCCGGCGGTCGTCGATCGACCAGGACCGGTTGATGTCCATCAGCACGCCGTCGTCGGTCGCCGCGATGATCTCGTCGAGGGTGTGCGGGCCCGGCTCCAGGCCGACGTTGGTCATCCGCACCATCGGCAGCCGCGCCCAGCCGTCGGAGCGCACGCTGCCGGCGTAGTCGAGCCCGGCCATCGCCGCGGAGTCGCGTCCGGCCAGCACGCCCACCCAGCGGCCGTTGCGGACGGCGTCGCGCTTGACCGCGGGTGAGCCCTCGTCGTCGTAGCCGAAGCTGCCCAGCGCGCCCGGGATCGTCGGGTCGATGGTGATGTTCATCAGGTCGGAGCCGTACCGCAGGGTGCCGAGCTGGTCCAGGTCGAGCCAGGAGGTGCCGGCGAAGGCCGCCTCCCAGCCGAGGATGCGGTCGAGCTCGATGGCGTGGCCCACCGACTCGTGGATCTGCAGGGCGAGCTGCTCACCGCCGAGGATCAGGGTGGTCTCGCCGGACGGGCAGAGCGGCGCGGTCAGCAGCGCCCGCGCCTCGTCGGCCATCCGGGCGGCGTTGTCGGTCAGGGCCAGCTCGTCGACCAGCTCCCATCCGCGGGTGCCGTACTGCCCGCGGTGCGAGGGCCAGGACCGGCGCTGGATCTCGCCGTCGCCGTACGCGCTCGCGGTGATGCCCGCGCCGCACTCGCGGATGTGCTGGTCGATGCGGTGACCGTCGCTGGAGGCAAACCACTTGCGGGTGTCCCAGATCTGGTAGATCCCCTCGGCGAGGTCGGCGCCCGCGTCGCGGGCGGCCGC
>NZ_JBEZGQ010001502.1:0-1535 GCF_040650095.1 Actinoplanes sp. NPDC048791
CGACGAACCGCGGCCCGGTGGTGACCACCGAAGCGGCCCGGACCGGGCCAGCGGCAGCCGGGGCGAAGGCCAGCGGAGCAGCGGAAAGCGGACCGGCAGCGCCGAGAGCGGCGGTGGCATGTGCAGAGGCCGCGGCGGGCTGAGCCGGGAGGACGGTGATGGTCAGGACGGTGCCGGCCAGCACGGCCAGCAGGGCGGTGGGCAGGGGGAAGCGACGTGGCGCCATGCGCACTCCTCGGGACAGGACGATGTCGCCGGTAGGGGTGGGTCGCGGTGGCACACGTGACGACGGCTCTGCGCGCACCGGTGGTGAGCTGCGGTGGGAGGGGCAGCGGTGGTTCGGTGGCGGCAGCGTAGGAAGCGGTACCGAGAAATTGAAGGTGGTGACATTCTCGTTACCGGTAGGTAACATACGACGTCAGTCCGAGGAGCGTGACCGTGCTGTACGGTGCCCCGACTGCGCGTCGCCGAGACGCCCAGCGCAATCGCGCGGCCATTGTCCGGGCCGCGTGTGAGCTCCTGAGCGGCGGCGGATCCGTCATCGCGATGCCGGAGATCGCCCGCCGCGCCGGCGTCGGCCAGGCCACCCTGTACAGGCACTTTCCCGACCGCTCCGCCCTGGCTGCCGCGGTCGTCGCCCATCACCTGCAGCGGCTCGAGACCTTCGCCGCCAGTGACGTCTGCCGGCCGGCGATGTTCCGCGAGCTGCTGCGCGAGGTGCTGCACAACCTGGTCGCCATGCGCCCGCTCGTCCTGCTCGCCCGGCGCTTCGATCCCGGTGCCCGGGACCGGTATCAGAAGCGGTTGCTGGCCGCCTTCGGCGAACCGTTGCGGCGGGCGCAGAGCCAGGGGTACGTGCGCAGCGACGTCACCCCGGCGGATCTGCTGCTGTTGCTGGCGATGGTGCAGGGCGTCGCCGAGAGCACCGGGGACCGGGCCGCCGCGGATCGCTCGATCGAGCTGGTGCTCGACGGCGTCTTCAACGACCTGACCTGACGGAAAGCGCCACCGCGGATCAGCGGCAGCGGCTGACGGGATGGGTGGCGAGCTTGTGGGTCTCGTCGGCCTCGGCCTTGAGCTGGTCGAGGCGCGCCAGCATCCCGCTGGCCCGGGCGTCCAGGAGGCCGCGCGCGCTGAGCGCCTCGATCAGGCTCTGCTGGGCCTCGACCAGGTCGCGGACGGCCCGGCAGAGCGAACTGAGGTCCGGCCCGACGTCGTCCATCCCTGCAATGTACAAGCATCTGGCCTGGTCAGGGAGCGGGGCCGGAGATTCGGGCCGGTCAGGAGGCCACCGTCGAGTCGCGGATCACCAGCTTGGCCGGGTGCGTGTGCGTGCCGGGCCGGGCCACGCCGTCGATGGCTTCGAGCAGCAGGCCCGCCGCGGCCCGGCCCAGGCCCTCCAGGTCCATCTCGACGCTGGTGAGGGTGGGGCGGCTGGCCAGGGCCATGACGTCCCAGTTGTCGAAGCCGGTCAGGGCCACCTCGGCCGGGACCCGGCGGCCGGCCTCGCGCAGGGCGTCGCCGGCCCCGCGGGC
>NZ_JBEZGQ010001503.1:0-1535 GCF_040650095.1 Actinoplanes sp. NPDC048791
GTGCTGTCCGGGGCCGAGCTGGTAGCCGCCGCCGACGCCCTGGCTGGCGTGCACGGGATAGCCCAGCGTGCGCAGCCGTTCGACGTCGCGGCGCACCGTGCGCGGGGTGACCCCGAGGCGGTCGGCGAGTTCGGGGCCGGTCCAGACCTGGCGCTGTTGCAGCAGGCCGAGCAGGGTGAGCACGCGTTCGGTCGTGCCCCGCTCGCCGCCGCCCATCGGATCCATGGCACCACTTTGTCAGAGATAGCGGACCGATCCTGTCCGCCATGGGTGGCAGGGTGGGTGGCATGGAACCAGACGAACTCGACTGGAACGCAACCCTGCGGGGGCAGTGGGAGCACCATTGGGAGCATCAGCTCCGCGCCCGGCTCGACGGCCTCACCGACGACGAGTATTTCTGGTCGCCGGTCCCGGACACCTGGAGCGTGCGGCCCCGCGGCAGCTCGACGGCGCCCGTGCAGGTCGGCGCCGGGGCTTTCGCGATCGACTACGCGTTCCCGGAGCCGGTGCCCGCCGCGTTCACCACGATCGCCTGGCGGCTCGGTCATGTCATCGTCGGCGTGCTGGCCGCCCGCAACGCGGCACACTTCGGCGCGCCGGCGGCGTCGTACGAGTCCTGGGAGTACGCCGGCGACGCGCGCACCGCACTCGACCAGCTCGAGACCCAGCTCGGCGTCTGGCTGGCCGGTGTCCGTGAGCTCGGCGAGGCCGGGCTGCGGACCAAGGTCGGTGCCAAGGAGCCGTACCCGGAGGCGAGCATGGCCGACCTGGTGCTGCACATCCACCGCGAGCTGATCCACCATCTGTCCGAGGTCTGCCTGCTGCGCGACCTGTACCTGCACACGACAACCACCGAGAACGGAGCTACCCGATGAGCCGCGAGATCCAGGTGACCTTCGACGCCCACGACCCGGCGGCGCTGTCCTCCTTCTGGCGCGACGCGCTCGGCTACGTCCACCCCGGCCCGCCCGGCGTCGAGCTGCCCGAGGGCGCCGACCCGCTGGCGGCCTGGGAGGAGTTCCTCGAGCGGGTCGGCGTGCCGAAGGAGGAGCGCAACACGCGGTCGGCCCTCGAGGACCCGGAGGGGCGCGGGCCGCGGCTGTTCTTCCAGCAGGTGCCCGAGGACAAGGTCGCCAAGAACCGCGTCCATCTCGACGTCCGGGCGGCCCCGGGGCTGCAGGGCGAGGAGCGGATGGCGGCGCTGGAGGCCGAGTGCGACCGGCTCGTCGCGCTCGGCGCCCGGCGGGTGAGCCGCTCCGAGCCCGAGCCGCCGATGAGTTTCGGCTTCATCGTGATGGCCGATCCCGAGGGCAACGAGTTCTGCCTCGACTGAGGACGGTTCAGGGCTGTCTCAGGGTGTTTCCGGATACCGGCCACTGTGGCCACGCGTCGATGCTGTGGGTTCGTCGAAGGGAAGTGCGATGACCCGCAGCATCACCGTACGAGTCATGGCCGGCACCGCCGCCGCCATCATGGCCGCCGTGTTCGCGCTCGCTCCCCCGGCCGCCGCCGGGCTACCGGCACCGGCGCTCGCC
>NZ_JBEZGQ010001504.1:0-1534 GCF_040650095.1 Actinoplanes sp. NPDC048791
TCCCGATCGGCATGCTGGCCCGGTAGATCTTGCCGTTGTCGCCGGCGAAGAACAGGTACATGTTCGTGCCGTCACCGATGACCGTCTGGTCGATCGGCCCGGTCCCCGAACCCGTGATGCTGCCGGAGAACAGGGGCTGCGCCGCGGACCAGCCGTTGGCGTTGGTCGGGTCGTTGGACGTGCGGTAGGAGAACGCGGTCGCGCCCCACTGGTAGGTCAGCACCCAGATGTTCTTCGGCGCGAAGTAGAACAGCGACGGCGCCACGGTGCCCTGGCTCATCGTGTTCTGGCTGGCCGAGCCCAACTCGTTGAAGTTGTTGACCAGGCTGAAGTTCATCGAGCCCCAGCCGCTGGTCGAGGTGTTGCCGTGGGTGGTGGCGTAGACCAGCTGCTTGCCGTTGTACGGCGCGGTGGTGAAGTCCTTCAGCGAGGCCCACCCGGCCTTCGGGGTGGCCAGCTGACCGGTCGAGCTCCACCGGTACGACGTCGGCAGGGTGCAGGATCCGCCCGGCGGCGGTGTCGTCGGGGTGGTCGGCGTGGTGCTACCGACGCGGACGAGCTGCCACTGCTGGTTGGCGCCGTTCCAGTCGGCGTACTGCACGATGTTCGCGCCGTCCGCGGTCGAGGCGCCCTGCACTTCCAGCGCCTTGCCGCTGTTGCGGTTGATCAGCTGGATGTAGCCGTCGATGTCCTGGATGCTGAACTGCTGGTTCGCGGCGTTGTTGTCGGTGTACTGCACGATCGCGCCACCGTCAGCGGTCGACCAGTTGTACACGTCGAGGACCTTGCCCGACAGTCGGGACTTGAGCCGGTAGAAACCACCACCGGAATCGACGAACTGCCACTGCTGCTGAGCACCGTCGTTACGCGCCCACTGGGTGATCCGGGCGCCGTCATTGGTGGCCAGGTTGTACACATCCAACGCCTTGCCGCTGGTGCGGTTGACCAGAATGTACGACGCACTCGTATCGATCGTCGCGGCTGAGGCCTCGGTGGCGGTGATCGCGACGGTTCCGGCGGTGGCCACCAGCGCCAGGGACGCCAGGGCCGTACGGATCCAGCGAGGCCGCCGGGGACGGGCGGACACTTCCATGGGTCGTTCTCCTTCAGGAGTGGGGGAGGGGTGACCAGTTGTTAACGTTCACAACTGCGCCGACATTGATTCCGGGACGCGGAGTGACGATGATTGGGAGCGCTCCCGAGAAGCCCATGTTGCCAGAAGGTTTCCGGCTCATCAAGGCGCGGATTAGCCATTGGTGAGCGACTTTGTGAGGACCTTCCGCGTAACGTTTTCTCGGAAATTGGCGCGGGATTCAGAAATCGCGTTCGGCGTCGAACCGGGCCCCGGCCGCCTCGGTGTGGTCACCGGCAACCCGGGCCACCGCCGCCGCGGCGTCCTCGCGTTCGCCGGTCTTGATGTCGGGCAGCTGGTTCACCGCCCGGACGAAGTCCCGTCCCGCCGCCTCGAGGTCACCGCCGGCAGCGATCGCCTGCTCGGGGCGCGGTAGGCCCGGGTCGTCGGCCGGCATGTTGC
>NZ_JBEZGQ010001505.1:0-1534 GCF_040650095.1 Actinoplanes sp. NPDC048791
GTCGAACGCGGCCAGTTCGTCGCGCCAGGACGGGGGTGGCACCGGCACCGTCCGCAGCAGGACGGTCTCGCCGTACCCGGGTTGCTCGGCCTTCGGGGTGTCGTCGAGGTCAGGCAGGGTGAGCGAGCCGAGCATGGCGTACCGCGACGGTGGGGCGAGCGGCGGGACCGGCTCGGCGGTGGGGTCCCCGACGGAGTGGATGATCAGTCCGAGCCGGCGCAACTCGGGCAGGTTCCGCTCGTCGGTGGCGCCTGAGACCACTTCGCCGCGTACGGCGGTGCCGGCCAGCAGAGCGAGCACGGCGTCCCGGTCGCTGCCGCCGGCCAGGTGCCCGACCACCGAGATCACGAGCGGCGGCCGAAGAAGCGCCGGGACGGAGCCGGCAGCACGCGCAGTCGTTGCGCCGCCCGGGTGGCCACCTCGGGCACCGAGGACTTCGCGGCGAGCTGGTAGAAGCGGCGCGACTTCGTCACGTCCCCGGCCTGCTCCCAGTACCAGCCCAGGTTGTGCGCGGCGAACGCCCGGCTGCGGTCGTTGGTGGCCTTGTCGTACGCGAACTCCCACAGCCGGCGGGCCTCGGCCTGGTGGCCGGCCTCGTCCTCCAGCATGCCGAGGTTGATCGCGCCCTCGACGGCGAACTCGGGGATGCCGAGGTCGATGGCGAGCTGGAAGGCCGCGCGGGCACCGGCCAGGTCACCCAGCTCCTTGCGGACGTTGCCGAGCTGCCGGGCGGCGGCCGAGCGGAACACCGGATCGGCGCCGGCCTGCTCGGTGGCGTCGCGCAGCGCTGCCTCCGCCCGGCCCGGCTCACCCAGCTCGATCAGGGACAGGCCGAGGTGCAGGCGTACGGCCGCCACCTCGCTGGGTGTCTTGGCCACCGGCGCGGCCCGCTCCAGCCAGAGCACCGCCTTGGCGTGCTCGCCGTGCTGGTGCGCGTCGATCCCGATCTGCGCGGCGAGCAGGGTGGTCATGGCCCGGCTGATCAGCTCGTGCTCGGCCTTGCGGGCCGACGTGGCCTGCCCGTACATCTTGTCGCGCAGGGAACTGGCGAAAGCGCCGCGGGTGAACTGCCGGCCCGGGCCGTCGCTGCCGAACCCGGCGAAGTCGGCGGTCGGCCGCAGCACGTTGCCCCAGGGACCGGAGCCGTCCGCGGCCGCGTCGACGTGCTCGCGCGGGGCGACCAGCTGCAGGTCCTCCTCGGTGCGCGGCCGGTCCCCGCACACCGGGCACGGCTTGCCGACGCAACGGGCCTTGAGCGCCTGGTACTCGTCCGGGCCCATCACCACCTGGTGGTGGACACAGTGGCCGCACCGGTGCGACAGCACGAAGATGTTCAACGACGCCTCCCAGGTGGGCGGACACAGCCACCCTACGACGCGGGCGTATCCCTGTGTACCCGAGAAGTTCCTCTGGGTGAGAGGGCTGGCAGCATGCGGCCATGCAGCCGGCCCGCTGCCCGGTCGTCCAGATCGGACACTTCGCGCAGCGCCAGCCAGGCGGCGCCCGCGGCGGGATCGTGCGTGGTGGCGACCGG
>NZ_JBEZGQ010001506.1:0-1534 GCF_040650095.1 Actinoplanes sp. NPDC048791
CAGGACGGGGACCGGCCGGCGCCGGCGATCGGGTGGCGGCATGCGGTCAGTCTCGGCCGGTGCGGACGCGCCGGAATCACCCGCTACGAATGGCGGCGGGTCACCGGCAGCAGCTCAGAGCAGGCCCAGCTGCCGTGCGGCCACGACGGCCTCGCGGCGCCGGCCGGCGCCGAGCTTGCGATAGATCGAGCGCATGTGCGCCTTCACGGTGTTGACCGAGATGGTCAGGCTCTCGGCGATCTCCCCGGCGGTGAGCATCGTCGGTAGGTACTGGAGCACCTCCAGCTCGCGCTCGCTGAGCGGCAGGGCCGCCGGCGGAATGACCGGCAGCTCACCGGTGATCTCGGCCAGCACGTTCTCACCGGCCGCGTTGCGCGGCTCGGCGAGCCACTGCTGCCGTCCGGCCAGGGTGAGCACCCGCGGCCCGTCGAGGTGCTGGAACGGCCGCCGGATGCGTTCCGGCTCGGCGAGGGTCAGCGCCCGCTGCAAGGCCTCGCCGGCCTGCCCGCCGTGGCCCTGCGCGTCCGCCGTCAGGGCGATGAGAACCCAGGCGCGCACGGCCGTGATCCGGTCGGCCCCCGCCCCGGCCAGGCCCAGCAGGGTCCCGGCGTCGGCGCTGCGCCGATCGGCGAGAAGGGCCCGGGCCAGGCACACCTGTTCCGCCGGCGACAGCCGGCGCCCGTCGCCGTAGCGGCCCACGACCGCATCCGTCCGGCCGGCCGCCAGGTCGATCTCGCATTCGGCCAGCTCGGTCAGGCCGGCCAGCAGCGGCGACACCAGTCCCGGCCGCGCCTCGGCCCACGCCTGGCGCAGCGCGGTGCGGGCGCCGGCCAGGTCGCCCCGGTCGGTCAGCAGTCTGGCGTGGACGAGGGCGGCGACCACGGCGATCGCGGCCTCGGGGATCTCTCCGCTGATCTGCAGGGCCCGGCGCAGTTCCTCCTCCGCCTCGATGTCGCGTCCCCGTTCCGACTCGATCAGGGCCCGGGTCAGCCGGGCCGAGGCGGTGCCGGGGCGTAACTCCGCATCGATGCGGCGGGCGATGTCCATGGCGGCCGTCGCGTGCTCCTCCGCCTCGCGTACCGAGCCGCGGAAGAAGGCCAGCAGAGCCAGGTGACCGAGAATGCTCACCGCCACCAGCGGCAGGCCGGCGCTGCGGGCGTTGGCGGACGCCGCCCACAGATAGCGGTCGGCGTGGTCGAGCCGGCCCATCCAGAGCATCGCCACCGCCTTGTTGGCCAGCGCCAGCGTGCGGTACCGCACGAGGTCGCCGCCGAGGTCCTCGGTCACGGTGGCGATGTCGTCGATCAGCCCGGTGGAGATCTCCAGGAGCCGGGGCATGTCGCCGCGCCAGCGCACCAGCGTGGTCGACTCGATCAGGCCGATCGCCGCGTCGACCGCCTCGACCGGGTGCGGGCCGGCCGCCGCCCGCGCCGCTCGCGCCACACCCAGCGGCCGGGACATCGCCGGCAGATCGCCGCGGTGGTAGGCGGTGAGAGCCGCGCACACGGCGGCGGTGTCGACGTCGAAGCGGTGC
>NZ_JBEZGQ010001507.1:0-1529 GCF_040650095.1 Actinoplanes sp. NPDC048791
GCCGACCCCGGCGTCGACCTGGCCGGGGTGGTCGACCTGGACCTGGCGGCGGCCCGGCGGGCGGGGCCCGGACTGCCGGTCGGCACCGACGTCGCCGCGCTGGCCGCCGAGACCGGGGCGGAGGCGGTGATCGACGTGACCGTACCGGTGGCCCACCACGAGGTCACCACGGCCGCGCTGTTCGCCGGGCTGTCCGTGCTCGGCGAGAAGCCGGTCGCGGACACGCTGGCCCAGGCGCTGTCCCTGGTGGCGGCGGCGGACGTGAGCGGCCGGCTGTTCATGGTCAGCCAGTCCCGCAGCTGGAACCCCCAGCTGTTCGCGCTGCGGGCGATGACCGGGAAACTCGGCCCGGTCGGCTCGGTCAGCACCGGCTTCCACCGGGCGCCGCACTTCGGCGGCTTCCGCGAGCAGATGGCGCAGCCGCTGCTGGTCGACATGGCGATCCACGCCTTCGACGCCGCCCGGTTCCTGCTCGGCGACGACCCGCTGTCGGTCTCGTGCCAGACCTGGAACCCGCCCTGGAGCTGGTACGCCGGCGACGCCTGCGCCGCCGCGGTCTTCGAGATGACCGGCGGCGCCCGCTACGTCTATCACGGCAGCTGGTGCAGCCCGGGCGCGGAGACATCCTGGAACGGCGAGTGGCGGGTCAGCGCGCAGGAGGGTACGGCCCGCTGGGACGGCGACCACGATCCGATCGGGCCGCCGGTCGACGCGCCGGACGACCGGTACTCGGGTATCGGCGGGGCGCTGCGGGTGTTCACCGAGGCGTTGCAGAGCGGGGTGACACCGATGGGTGAGGTGCACGGCAACGTGCTGAGCCTGGCCATGGTGGAGGCCGCGGTCGACTCGGCGGCGCGGGGACGGCCGGTGTTGATCGACGAGGTGTTGATCCGGGCACATGAGCAGGCCGTCCGTGACGAGCGGCGGTCCGAGGTGCGGGACGAGCTGCGGAGCTGGACGGACGTACGGGCCGCGCTCCGCGCGGTCTGAGCTTTTCCGGTCGCCGCCGCTCGTTTCGCCGTCCGCTCGTTCCTTTGTCCGCCCGCGCCGCCGTCCGCCCGTCCCACGGTGCGCCTGCGCCGCCGTCCGCTTGTTCCTTTGTCCACAGCTGTTGGCCGTGCGCGGGTTTTCCACAGCCGCTCAGCGGCGGCCGGGGTGAGTGACTAGCGTGCCTGGGGTGAACGCTCTGTCGCGGTTCGTCGTCGCGCACCGCTGGTGGGTGCTGGTGTCCTGGTTGCTTCTCGCCGCCGTGGGCGGTTTCGCCGCGCCCAAGGCCACCGCCGCGCTGAGCTACGACTTCTCCCTGCCCGGCCAGGACGGCTACGAGACCAACAAGGTGATCACCGAGCAGTTCGGCTCAGGCGGTGACTTCTCGCCCATCCTCCTGGTCATCGCCGACGCCGGCGATCCCGCCCCGGTGGTGCAGGCGGCCACCGCGGCCGTGCCGGGCGCCCGGATCCTCTCCCCTGCCGATGAGCCGGCACTCCGGGCGCCGGACGGGCGCACCAGCGTGGTCGTCGTCTACCCCG
>NZ_JBEZGQ010001508.1:0-1519 GCF_040650095.1 Actinoplanes sp. NPDC048791
GGGTCCGCTGGGAGGCGGGCACGCTGTCGATCAGCAAGCGCTACTGCACCGCCGAGGACGTCAGCGACGGCACCGGTCTGGTCCTGGTGCCGTCGGTGTTCGTCTGGCCGGCGGTGCTGAGCATCTTCGCCGGTGACGTGCCGCAGCTGGCCTATCCGGCCCGGGGCGTGGCCACGCTGTGGGAGCCGCGCCGGGAGAGCACGGACGCGCTGGGCGCGGTGCTGGGCCGGGGCCGCACCCGGCTGCTGCTGGAGCTGGCCGCGCCCAGCTCCACCACCGAGCTGGCCCGGCGCACCGGGATGACCGCCGGCGGCGTCTCGCAGCACCTGAGCGTCCTGCGGGCGGCCGGGCTGGTGGCCGCGCACCGGCAGGGCCGCAGCGTGCTCAACGTCCGGACGGCGCTGGCCGAGGCGCTGCTCAGCTCGGCTCGGTGACGAAGTCGATGAGCCGTTCCATGGCGTTGATCAGTGGTGTCTCGACGTCCTTGTAGCTGTTCACGCTGCCGAGGATGCGCCGCCACATCTCGTACGGCTCAGCGATGCCGACGGCCCGGCAGACGCCCTCCTTCCACGGCTGCCCGGGCGGGATCACCGGCCACGCCTTCAGCCCGACCCGCTCCGGCTTCACCGCCTGCCACACGTCGATGTACGGGTGCCCGGTGATCAGCACGTTCGGGTCGGTGACCGCGGCCACGATCCGGCTCTCCTTGGACCCGGCGACGAGGTGGTCGACCAGCACGCCGACCCGGCGACCACGGGCCGGCCGGAAGTCACGGACCGCGCCGGCCAGGTCGTCGATGCCGTCCAGCGGCTCCACCACCACGCCCTCGATGCGCAGGTCGTCGCCCCAGATCCGCTCGACCAGGGCGGCGTCGTGCACGCCCTCGACCCAGATCCGGCTGGCCTTGGCGACCTGGGCGCGTACCCCGGCGACCGCGACCGACCCGGAGGCCGTGCGCTGCCGGGCCGGGGCAGCCGGCCGGGCCACCGGCCGGCGCAGGGTCACCACCTGGCCCTCCAGCAGGAACGCGGCCGGCTCGAGCGGAAAATTGCGACGCTTGCCACGCCGGTCCTCCAGCACGACCGCACCGAGCTCGAAGCCGACGACCGCACCGCAGAAACCCGAGTCGACGTCCTCGACCACCAGGTCAGGCTCGGCGTCCACCTCGGGCACCACCTTGCGGCGCCGCCAGTTCCCCGAGAGCACATCCTCCCCATACATGTCGAGCACGTTAAACCCTGCGGACGGACACGCCGCTTCCGACGCTCCGACCGAGACAAGCCAGGCGGACGGCACGTACCCTTGCTCGCATGTCCCCCGCAGCAGATGCGGCGACACTCACGGCACGCCGGTCCACCCGGTTCGTGGCGTGGGTACGCGCCTGGCGGGCCGGCCTCGTCCCGTTCGACGAGCTGGCCGACGAGATCGCCGGCGACGAGGAGCACCTCGTCGCCAATGCCCCCGGCACGTGGACCGACGTGCCGCTGAGCAGCGCGCTGCCCGCGTTCGCCAAACTCCA
>NZ_JBEZGQ010001509.1:0-1518 GCF_040650095.1 Actinoplanes sp. NPDC048791
GGCCGGGCATCGACGACCCGGAGAAGGCCCTGCGCCGCGGCGAGAGCGAGCAGGGCTCGACCGGCCTGGGCCTGGACATCGCGCGGCGGGCGGCCATGGATCTGATACGCACGATGACTCCTCGGGAGACGGACGGCGCAGGGGATGGGGGACGCCCGTGAGAGCGCTCTCACAGCATCAAATGGTTAACACTGTGTGTCAATAGACACCAGCTGATGTATTGCCAGATTATTTCGGCAACCTCGTCGGCATAGGCTCGGATCATGAGTGACATGACCTACCGCCGCCTCGGCACCTCGGGCCTGGTCGTCTCGGTCGTCGGCATCGGCTGCAACAACTTCGGCCGCAAGCTCGACGTCGACGGCACCCGGGCGGTCGTCGACGCGGCGCTCGACGCGGGGATCACGCTGTTCGACACCGCCGACATCTACGGGACCCCGCACGGCAGTTCCGAGGAGTGCCTGGGCGCGGCTCTGCAGGGCCGGCGCGACGAGGTCGTGCTGGCGACCAAGTTCGGCATGGACATGGAAGGCCTCAACGGCGCGGACCACGGCGCCCGCGGCTCCCGGTCGTACATCATCCGGGCGGTCGAGGCCTCGCTGCGCCGGCTCGGCACCGACCACATCGACCTGTACCAGCTTCACACCCCCGACGAGGCCACCCCGATCGAGGAGACCCTGTCGGCGCTGGACGACCTGGTCCGCAGCGGCAAGGTCCGCTACCTGGGCAACTCCAACTTCGCGGGCTGGCAGATCGCCGACGCGGACTGGACGGCCCGGACCGCCGGCCTCACCCCGTTCATCAGTGCGCAAAATCAGTACAGCCTGTTGCACCGCGAGGTCGAGGACGAGGTCGTGCCGGCGTGTGAGCAGTTCGGGCTGGGCCTGCTGCCGTTCTTCCCGCTGGACAGCGGCCTGCTCAGCGGCAAATACCAGCGCGGCACGCCGCCGGCCGAGGGCACCCGGCTGGCCCAGGAGCGGTATCAGCGCTGGCTGGACGGGGCGGACTGGGACACCATCGAGGCGCTGACCGCGTACGGCAAGGAGCTCGGGCACAGCCTGCTCGACGTGGCGATCGCCGGCCTCGCCGCGCAGCCGGCGGTGACCAGCGTGATCGCCGGCGCCACGACCCCGGACCAGGTACGGGCGAACGCCGCCGCCGGGCAGTGGCGCCTCACCGCGGACGACGTGGCCGCCCTGGACCGAATCCTGACCCGCGGAGCCTGACGATGCAGGAGGAAGCCGCCCGGGCGATCCTCCCCGCAGCCGTCTACGACTACTACCGGGACGGCTTTGGCGCCCAAGTCACCCGGGACGAGGCCGCGGCGGCCTGGCGCGAGTGGCGGTTCGTCCCGCGGCTCTTCCGCGATGTCTCCCGGGTCAGCACCGAGGTCGAGCTGTTCGGCGCCCGGCTCGCCGCCCCGGTGCTGGCCGGACCGACCGCGCTGCACACGCTCGCGCATCCCGAGGGTGAGGCGGCGACCGCCCGGGGCGTCGCGGCGGCCGGCTCGTTGCTGGT
>NZ_JBEZGQ010001510.1:0-1512 GCF_040650095.1 Actinoplanes sp. NPDC048791
CCTGCGCGCCGACCTGTCCGAGGTCAGCGAGCTGACGCCCGTCGTCGCCGCGTTGGCCGCGCTCGCCGACGGGCCGAGCGAGCTGCGCGGCGTCGCGCACATCCGCGGCCACGAGACCGACCGGATCGCCGCGCTGGCCACCGAGCTGCGCAAGATCGGTGCGGAGGTCGTCGAGCACCCCGACGGCCTGGAGATCACCCCCGGACCGCTGCGGGCGGCCACCCTCGAGACGTACGCCGACCACCGGATGGCCCACGCGGCGGCGGTGCTGGGACTCGCCGTCGAGGGCGTCCGGCTCACCGACGTAGCGTGTACCTCCAAGACCCTGCCGGAGTTCCCCGAGCTCTGGGCCGACCTCGTGACAGGGAGCTGAAGCTGCCGGGCAAGAAGCGCGAGTACGACGAGGACGACGTCCGGATCAGACCGGGGCGGTCCTCGCGTCCGCGTACCCGCACCAGGCCCAAGCACGAGGACGCCGTCGACGCGCTCGTGATCACCGTGGACCGCGGCCGGTACGGCTGCATCCGGGAGGACGCCGAGCACCTCGACGAGCTGATCACCGCGATGCGCGCCCGCGAGCTGGGCCGCAAGTCCGTGGTCGTCGGCGACCGGGTCGCCCTGGTCGGCGACACCTCCGGAGCCCCCGGCGCACTGGCCCGGATCGTGCGCATCGCCGAACGCACGTCGGTGCTGCGCCGCACGGCGGACGACGACGACACCACACCCGAAGGCCGGCTCGAACGCGTCGTGGTGGCCAACGCCGACCAGCTCGTGATCGTCAGCGCGCTGGCCGACCCGCCGCCACGGACCGGCTTCATCGACCGCTGCCTGGTGGCGGCGTACGACGCGGACATCGAGCCGCTGCTCTGCCTGACCAAGGCCGACCTGGCCGGGCCGGCCGCGGTGCTCGACTACTACGCCGAGCTGGACCTGCCGTACGTCCTGGTCAAGCCGGAGAGCGACCTCACCGAGGTGCGCGACCGGCTGGCCGGGCGCATCTCGGTCATGGTCGGCCACTCCGGCGTCGGCAAGTCCACGCTGGTCAACCGGCTGGTGCCGGACGCGCTGCGGGCGGTCGGCGTGGTCAGCGCGATCGGCAAGGGCCGGCACACCTCGACCAGCGCGGTGGCGTTGCGGCTCCCCCGGGTGCAGAAGAAGGGCGACCCCGGCTGGATCATCGACACGCCGGGCATCCGCAGCTTCGGGCTGGCCCACGTGAGCGCGGAGAGCCTGCTGCACGGCTTCCCGGACCTGGTCGAAGGCACGGTGGACTGCCCGCCGAACTGCGGTCACACGGCCGCGGACGTGGACTGCAAGCTGGACGCCTGGGTGGCGGCGGGCAAGGCCGACCCGCGGCGGCTGGCGTCGTACCGCCGGCTGTTGAGCTCGCGGGCCGGCGAGGACAACTCGCGCGATCAGAGCGAGTAGCACCGGGCCTGGCGGCGGCCCTGGGCCGGGCGACCGCGGCCCGGCGCGGAAGGGCGGCCCGGCGTGGCGCGGAGAGGCGGCCTG
>NZ_JBEZGQ010001511.1:0-1512 GCF_040650095.1 Actinoplanes sp. NPDC048791
CCGCGGTGCAGCGCACGATGCCCGGCCTGGCCCTGGACCGCCGGGACGAGGAGATCGCCGCGCTCGCCCAGCAGGCGTGCGCGGCGCTGGCCGCCGGCCGGTCCGCCGCCGCCGTGGTGACCGAGGTCCGCACCTTCGGCACCGATCGGGCCGGCGCCCAGCAGCTGATCAAGCTGGCAGTCGGCACGGTGTGCCCGGCGCAGGACCGCCGGGCCGGGGAATTCTGACCGGCTGTCAGGGCTTGCGGGCCACTCCGCAGTACTGGTTGACGTCGATGTCGGGGTCACCGGGCCCGGGCCGCCAGCGCGAGCACGACACGACGCCGGGCTCCAGCAGCTCCAGGCCGTCGAAGAAGCGGGTGATCTCCGCCGAGCTGCGATAGACGATCTTGGGCGTACCGTGCTCGTTCCAGAACGACACGATGCTGTCGGCGGCTTCCCGGTTGATGTCGTTGCAGCCGTGCGCGATCGCCAGATAGCTGCCCGGGGGCAGGGCGTCGACGAGCCGCGCCACCACCTCGCGGGCCGCGTCGTCGTCGAGGATGAAGTGCAGGATGCCCAGCAGGGTGACGGCCACCGGCCGGGAGAAGTCGAGGGTCCGCCCGGCCGCCGCGATGATGGCCTCCGGGTCGTTGAGGTCGGCCTCGATGTATTCGGTGGCGCCCTCGGCGGTGCTGGTCAGCAGGGCGCGGGCGTGCACGAGCACCAGCGGGTCGTTGTCGACGTAGACGATCCGGGCGTCCGGCGCGATCGACTGGGCCACCTGGTGGGTGTTGTCCGCGGTGGGCAGGCCGGTGCCGATGTCCAGGATCTGCCGGACCCCCCGCTCGGCGACGAGGTGACGCACCATCCGGCCCAGGAAGGCCCGGTCGGCCACCGCCAGGTCGATGATCGAGGGCAGCTGCCGGGCGATCTCGTCCCCCGCGGCCCGGTCGGACGCGAAGTTGTCCTTCCCGCCCAGCCAGTAGTTCCACAGCCGGGCCGAGTGCGGCACGTTCGTGTTGATCCGGGCGTCCCCGGCCGGTTCCGGCATCGCGGTGGCTCCCTGTCCGGTGTGGGGGTGGGCGCACATCTTTGCACCATTCCTGCAATAACTACAGCCCGGCGCGGATCAGCCGAAAGTCGCAGCCGACGCACAGCAGGTCGCGCCCCTGGTCCGATGCCACGCACAGGTTGACTGCGGATCCTGGGAAGTGCCCGTCACCCACCCAGGAGGTCATCATGTCGGCACGCGGAATGCTCGGTCTGGTCGGCACCGCCGTCGGTGGACTGATCGGCTGGGGCGAGGAGGTCCCGGCCGCGGACCCGGCGGCCCTGCGCGGCCTGTTCGCCGACCTCGGCCTGAGCGTCGGGCGCACCGAGGAGGACCTGGCCGCCGCCGTCCGGGGCTTCCAGGCCCGGGTCGGCCTGGAAGCGGACGGCGTCGCCGGTCCCCGCACGGTGCACCTGCTCGCCCGTTACGCCAAGGAGGCCCGCGAGCTGCACCGCTTCGAACGCGCCGCGGCGGCCTGAC
>NZ_JBEZGQ010001512.1:0-1507 GCF_040650095.1 Actinoplanes sp. NPDC048791
ACCGCGGGCACCGGTGAATTGTGCCAGAGCCGCTCAGCGGCGCGGCCTGCGCCGTGACGAGCTCGCGGCCTGCGCCAGCCGCGCGGCCCGCCGGCTGCTCTCGACGGCGACCTCGCGGTGCAGCTTGCGCCAGCTCTCCAGGCGTCGCGGCAGCAAAGTCCCGTCGGCCAGCGCCGCCGCGACCGCGCAACCCGGCTCGCCGTCGTGACCACAATCACCGAAGCGGCATTGCCCGGCCAGTTCCGTCACGTCGGCGAAGGCCCGGTCGAGACCCGCGGCGGTGTCGAGTAGACCCACCCCGCGGATGCCCGGGGTGTCGAGGACCGCTCCCCCGCCGGGGATGACGACCAGATTCCGGTACGCGGTGGTGTGCCGGCCCTTGCCGTCAGCGCGCCGGATCTCCTGGATGCCCATCACCTCGGTGCCGGCGAGGGCATTGACCAGCGACGACTTGCCTGCGCCGGAGCGGCCCAGCAACGCCAAGGTGCGGCCGGGGGCGACGTATTCGCGTAACGCCTCCAGGCCGGTGCCGCGGTGCACGCTGACCGGCAGGACGCGTACCCCGGGCGCCAGCTCGGCGAGCTGGCGCGCGACCGCCTGCGGATCCCGCGCGGTGTCGCTCTTGGAAAGCACGATGACCGGCTGCGCGCCGGACTCCCAGGCCAGCGCGAGCAGGCGTTCCAGGCGGGCGTCGTCGGGCTCGGGGTGCATCGGCTCGACGACCGCGACGGCATCCATGTTGGCCGCCAGGACCTGGCCGACGGAGTCCTTGTCCGAGGTACGGCGGATCAGCGCGGTGCGCCGCGGCAGCACACAGTCGACGGTGGTACGCCGGTCGGGCCAGCGCCGCAGCACCACCCAGTCACCGGCGCAGGGCAGATTGGCGGGATCGTGGGCGGCGCCGAGCAGCACACTGCCGGCCAGGCTGGCCCTGGTCACCCCGGACGGATCAAGAACGGTGCAGACGCCGCGGTCGGCCCGCAGCACGCGGGCGGCGGTGGCGTCGGGACGGTCGAAGGGTCGATAGGCGGACGCGAGTGTCTCGTCCCAGCCCAGCGCGGACAGGTCAGACATGAGAACCCTTAGGGTGAAGGGGAGGCCGCGCCGACAGGCGTCAGGCGGCAGCCTCCGGGCGAAGCCGGAACGCACGAACGACGAACAGCACGATTCCCACCCCCTCCGTGATCGTCTGGCGCGTCTGCACCGACGGTACGGACGCCGCTACGGCCGCGAAAGCGAATTCCGTGGCGCCCGCGCCGGGGCCACCAACTAGGGTCGTCTCGTGACGGTTGACCCGCTTGTGCTGATGACCGATGTTGACCAGGCCACGGAGCGTCTGATCCGTACCGCTGAGGGGTTGGAGGACAGCGCGATGAGCGCGCCGTCCGCGCTTCCCGGCTGGACCGTCGGTCATGTCCTGACCCACGTGGCCCGCAACGCCGACGCCTACACCAACCTGCTGACCTGGGCCCGCACCGGCGTGGAGACGCCGGCCTACGCCTCGCCG
>NZ_JBEZGQ010001513.1:0-1503 GCF_040650095.1 Actinoplanes sp. NPDC048791
AAGAACGGCATAAATGCTCCTCAAGCCGATCTTGGTCACCCCGGCCCCCAACCGTCCACCGCAAGAAAACCGGCTTACCCCACAGTCTCCATAGCAGGAGAATCAACCCGAGGAGGCTCCTCCCGCCGAGAAATACGCAACCAAACCAAGAACCCCCAAATCACAAACCCGGCATAAACGGCGTAGAGAATAGCCGAAGGATAGTACCCGAAATGCAGCAACTCCGGCACCCCGACAAGGTCCACGGCAATCCAGCAAAGCCAGAAATCGACCCACCCGCGAGCCATCGCATAAGTAGCCAGAATCGACCCCACGAAGATCCACGAATCCGCCAGGTAGTACCACCAAGGCACCGGAAACCCAGCCCCGACGGCCCGGAAGGCGTAGAAGCACAGCACGACCGCGACCAACGCAACAGGGATGAACAGAGCCCGCTGCCGGCCGGAAGCCCAATGCGGTACGACCGCAGCCCCACCCGCCGAGTGCCTGTTCTGCTGCCAGAGCCACCAGCCGTACACGCTCGTGATGATGAAGAAGACCTGCCGGGACGCCTGGCCGTACAGTGGCGTGCCCTGGTCGTTGCCGAGCGCCTGGCCCAGGAACACCGTGAACAGCAGCACGTTGCCGACGATGCCGACCGGCCAGGCCCACCAGTTGCGGCGCAGGCCGAACAGGGCTGAGCCGAGGCCGAACGCGTTGCCGACTATCTCTCGCCAGTAGATGGCCTGGGTGTCGGTGACCTGCCACTTGGCGTCGTAGAACGCGGTGAGCAGTTGATCGAGCCAGTGCACCGTCTGCACCTCCGGAGGACAGAGGTGCACGCCGGGGAGGACCGCGCACGCGGATAGCCGTACCGTCCGCGCGCCGCCTCCCATCCGGACTTTCACCGTCGGTCCCGGAGTTTCACCGGGTCAACCGGCCGCCGGCTGCGGTCGGGTCGCGGACTGTCACCGCCGGTTCGGAATTGCACCGACCCCGGAGCGCGCTGAACGTGTCACTTGGGCTCATCGTAATCCCATCGACGGCCGTGGAGATGTGACCTGCATCGCGGGCGGAGAGGGGCTTGCGGAGAGGGGCTTGCGCGGGAGATCCGTAAGTCGTAGCTTACGGTTAGCGTAGACGAACGTAAGCCCGGAGCAAGGAGTTGGCGTCGTGAAGTATGTGCTGTTCTACACCCCGGCCGAGGACGTCATGGAGAAGGCGCCGCTGCATTTCCCGGCGCACCAGAGCCGGATCGGGCAGTTCCACGACCGCGGCGACATCCTCATGGTCGGCACCTTCGGCGACCCCGTGAACCAGGGGTCGATGGCCATCTTCCCGACCCGCGAGTCCGCAGAGGCCTTCGTGGCCGGCGACCCGTTCGTCCTGGAGGGCGTGGTCCGCTCCTACGAGATCCGCGAATGGGACGAAGTCCTGTCCTGACGGCGCCCCCGAACAGAGACGGCGCCCCCGAACAGAGACGGCGCCCCCGAACAGAGACGGCGCCCCCGAACAGAGACGGCG
>NZ_JBEZGQ010001514.1:0-1503 GCF_040650095.1 Actinoplanes sp. NPDC048791
TCGGCGACCAGCTTCTCGTCCGTGTCGGCAACAACTACGAGCTGACGCCGCTGGGCGTGGGCCTCCGCGCGACCTCGGCCGCGGCGATGCAACTGGTCGAGCAGACCTTCACCGCTGCCCAGGGCTTCGATCCGGCATCCTGCGAGCGCGAGTTCGTCCTGCTGGCCTCCGACTACGCGGCCGCGGTGCTGGGCCCGCCACTGATGCGCGCCCTCCGCCAGGCGTCGCCGGTCGCCCGCCTGCGCCTCGATCAACTGCCCGCCGACGACCCGGCCGGAACCGCGCCGGGCCGCCCGCGCCCACCCGACGGGGTGGTCCTGCCGCGCAGCCTGGCCCCGGCCGGGATGCCCGGGACGACCCTCTTCTCCGACCGCTGGGTGTGCCTCGCGGCCGCGGACAACCCGGCCGTCCGGGGCGGGCTGACCGTCGAGAAGCTCGCGGCGCTGCCCTGGGTGGTGCACCAGGACGTACGGGCGCACCACCCGGTGCTCGCCGATCTGCGGGCCCGCGGGCTCTCGCCCCAGGCCCGGTTCTCCGTCGGCGGGTTCCATCTGCTGCCCGAACTGGTCCGGGGCACCGACCATCTCTGCCTGATCCAGGAACGGCTGGCCATCCGGGTCGCCGGGCCGGAGCTGCGGGTCCTCGAGGTCCCGTTCGATCTGCCGCCGGTGGTGGAGACTCTGTGGTGGGACCCGGCGCACACCCACGATCCCTCGCACCGGTGGCTGCGCGACCTCGTGGCCGCCGCCGCCCGCGAGCTGACCGGTGAGCCCGGCCCCGGCGCCCCGCTGAATCAGTCGTGCAAAGCCCGTCCGCCGGCCCGGACGTTGTCGCCCGGCAAACGCCGCACCCAGAACGATTGACGCGGTATTCCACAATGGCGCCGCCCGGCATTTGGAATAGTGCGGGCATCGCCTTTTTCTAATGGGCTGACGATCGATCTGTAGACTGCTTTCATCAAAGCGCTTCGGAAGTGCGAGAGCAGGCGGCGGTGACAGCACATCGGGTCACGATCTACGAGGTGGCCGAGCGGGCCCAGGTGAGCATCTCGACGGTGTCGAACGTGCTCAACAAGCCGGACAAGGTACGGGCAGCGACCCGGGCCCGGGTCCTCGCCGTCGTCGACGAGCTCGGCTTCACCCCCAAAGTCCAGGCGGTCAGCCTCGCCCGGCAGGGCACCGGCCGGATCGGCGTGATGGCCCCGTTCACCTCCTACAGCTCCTACCTGCGCCGGCTCTCCGGGGTGCTGACCGCCGCCACCGAGCTGGAGACCGACGTGCTGGTCTTCGACCACGAGTCGGCCGCCCTGACGTCGTCGCCCACCCTGGCCAGCATGCCGATCCACGGCCGGCTGGACGGCCTGATCGTCATGGGTCTGCAGATCGAGCCGGGCATCGCCGGTCGGCTCCGCGAGCGGGGCCTGCCGACCGTCGTGATCGACGCGGACAGCGACCTGTTCAGCCGGGTCGTGATCGACGACGACGACGGCGGCCGGATCGCCGC
>NZ_JBEZGQ010001515.1:0-1500 GCF_040650095.1 Actinoplanes sp. NPDC048791
GGAACGGCTGCGGTCCATGCAGCGGCGCGGCGAGGCGCTGCTCGAGCTGGGCGACCCCAAGGACACCTGGCCGGACTTCGAGGCCTGGGCGGCCAAGGAGGCCACCGCGGTCGCCGTCGACAACCTGTACGCGCTGGTCGCCCGGGCCGACGAACTCGCCCGCGACGTCGCCGAGCACTTCGACCACGAGTACGGCGCCCTCGACCTGGACCTGCCCGCCCTGGCCGGCTCCCTGTCCACGGTCGACGGCCCGCGGATGCGCGAGGACCGCACGGCCGGCCGGTGGCTGGGCATGTTCACCGCGGCCCGGCTCGCCGTCGGCGGGGTGGTCGTCGCGCACGCGGTCGGCACGCTGCTGGAGATGGCGGTCCTCGGCCCGGTCGGCGCGGTGGCGGGCCTCGTGGTCGGCCACCGGCTGCTCAAGATCGAGCGCGGCCGCCAGGTCGAGCAGCGCCGGCAGCTGGCCCGCCAGGAGCTGCGCCGCTACGTCGACGAGGTCGGCTTCGTGGTCGGCAACGACTCCCGCGACGCCGTCCGCCGGGCGCAGCGCTATCTGCGCGACGAGTTCGCGTCCCGGGCCCTGGCCGCGCAGCGGTCGTCGGCCCAGGCCCTGGCGGCGGTCCGTGAGGCCGGGGAGCTGCCCGAGGCGGAACGGGCCGGCCGGGCCCGGGAGCTGGACGGGCGGGCCCGCGCCCTCGACCGGGTGGGCCAGAGCCTGACCCGCACCGGCGGCCGGTCATGACGCAGCAGCTGCTGGAACGGGTCCGCGAGCTGCTCCTGCTGGCCGGCCGGGACATCGACGAGCCGGCCGCCCGCGCAGTGGTCGGCGCGGCGCTGCGCCGGCTGGACGAGCCGCTGCGGGTGGCCATCGCCGGCAAGGTCAAGGCCGGCAAGTCGACGCTGCTCAACGCGATGGTGGGGGAGGAGCTGGCGCCCACCGACGCCGGCGAGTGCACCAAGATCGTCACCTGGTACCGGGACGGGCCGGCGTACCGGGTGGTCGTGCACCTCACCGGCGGGCCCGCGGAGCAGCGACCGTTCCGGCGGCAGTCCGGGGCGATCCGGGTTGACCTGGGGCATCCGGCCGAACGGGTGGACCGGCTCGACGTCGAGGTGCCCAGCCGGCGGCTGCGTGAGCACACGCTGATCGACACCCCCGGCCTGGCGTCCATCTCGGCCGAGGTGTCGGTCCGGACGCTGGCCCACCTCGGCGCCGACGACGAGCACCGCGCCCAGGCCGACGCCGTCGTCTACCTGCTGCGCCACATGCACAGCACCGACATCCGCTTCCTGGAGGCCTTCCGCGGCGACGACCTCGCCCGCGGCTCACCGATCAACGCGGTCGGGGTGCTCTCCCGGGCCGACGAGGTCGGCGGCTGCCGGCTGGACGCGATGACCACGGCCGGGACCGTCGCGGCCCGCTACCAGGCGGACGAACGGCTGCGCCGGCTCTGCCCGATCGTCGTACCGGTGGCCGGCCTGCTCGGCGCGGCCGGCGCC
>NZ_JBEZGQ010001516.1:0-1498 GCF_040650095.1 Actinoplanes sp. NPDC048791
GGCGCTGTCGCGGGTCGGGGCCGAGCACGGGGAACGTGTGGGGGCCGGGGCGTGACGGCCGGGCTCATCCGCGACATCCTGCACTACACCGACGTCACGATCTTCGCCTACTTCGTCGCGCTGAACAGCAGCTACCTGGTGCTGATCGTGCTGGCCGGGCTCGAGTTCGGCCGGCACCTGCGGCGGGCGCCGTTCGCCGGGGCCGACGACATGTTCCGCAGCCCGCTGACGCTGCCCGTGTCGGTGATCGTGCCGGCGTACAACGAGGGGCCGGGGATCGTCGCCGCGGTCACGGCGATGACCGCGCTGCGCTATCCGCGCTACGAGGTCGTGGTGGTCGACGACGGCTCCAGCGACGACACGTTCGAGCTGCTGCGGGCCGAGTTCGACCTGGTCGAGGTGCCGCGGGTGGTGCCGGCCGAGGTGCCGTACCAGTCGCGGGTGCTCTCCGTGCACGTCGCCCGGGCCAACCCGGAGACCCTCACCGTGGTCCGCAAGACCAACGGCGGCAAGGCCGACGCCCTCAACGTCGGCATCAACCTGGCCCGGCACCCGCTGATCTGCATGGTCGACGCCGACTCGGTGCTGGACCCGGACGCCCTGCTGTCGGTGGCCAAGCCCTTCGGTGACGACCCGCTGCGGGTGGCGGCGTGCGGCGGCGTGGTGCGCATCGCCAACGGGTGCAAGGTCGTCGGCGGCCGCGTGGTGGACGTGCGGATGCCCCGGCAGTGGCTGGTCCGCATCCAGGTGGTCGAGTACCTGCGCGCGTTCCTGATGGGCCGCACCGGCTGGTCGCGCCTCGGCGGCCTGGTGGTGATCTCCGGCGCGTTCGGGGTCTTCCGCCGCGACCTGGTCGTCGAGATCGGCGGCATGGCCACCGACACCATCGGCGAGGACGCCGAGCTGGTGGTGCGGCTGCACCACCATCTGCGCCGGCGGCGCCAGGACTACCGGGTCATCTTCGTCGCCGAACCGGTCAGCTGGAGCGAGGCGCCCGCCGGCCTGCGGGTGCTGGGCCGCCAGCGGCGGCGCTGGCACCGCGGCATCGCGGAGATCCTGCGCAAGCACCGCGGCATGATCGCCAATCCCCGGTACGGCCGGATCGGGCTGATCGCGCTGCCGTACTACGTGGTCTTCGAGCTGCTGGCGCCGTTCATCGAGCTGGCGGCGCTGGTGCTGCTGCCGCTGGGGCTCTGGGTGGACGCCGTCGACCTCGCGTTCGTCTGGCGCTTCGTGCTGGTCGCCTACGGCTACGGGCTGCTGGTCAGCCTGGCCTCACTGTTCATCGAGGAGGTCTCGTTCCACCGCTATCCGCGCTGGGGCGACCTGGTGCGCGGGGTGCTCGCGGCGATCCTGGAGAACTTCGGCTACCGGCAGATCCTCGCGGTGTGGCAGGTCCGGGGCGCGCTGGGGGCCCTGCACGGGCGCCGGGCCGAGTGGGGCGTGATGCACCGCGCGGGCTTCGACACCGGCGGCGAGTCAGCCGAGCCCGTCAGCG
>NZ_JBEZGQ010001517.1:0-1498 GCF_040650095.1 Actinoplanes sp. NPDC048791
GGCCGGGCAGCCCGGCTGGAGGCACGTCGGCGGGATACCGGGGGTGCAGCTGGTCGGGCCGGACGTGCGCGGCGCGGCGGACCCCGAGGCGCAGCTGCTGACCGCCGACGACGTGCCGGAGATGCTGGACCTGGTGCAGCGGACCCGGCCCGGACCGTTCGGCAAACGCACTCCCGAGCTGGGCACCTACCTGGGCATCCGGCGCGACGGGGTGCTGGCGGCGATGGCCGGCGAACGGATGCGGCTGGACGGCTGGACCGAGGTCAGCGCGGTGTGCACCGACCCGGCGTACCGCGGGGCCGGGCTGGCGACGCGGCTGATCGGGGCGGTGGTGGCCGGCATCCGCTCGCGCGGTGAGGTGCCGTTCCTGCACGCGGCCGGCACCAACACCGGTGCCATCCGGCTCTACGAGCAGCTCGGCTTCACCGTCCGCACGCCGATCGTGTTCGCCGCGTACCGGCTGGACCCGGCCGGGTAGTCAGAGCTGGCCGTGGTTCGGCGGTTGCACGCCGGCCAGCTCCCAGGCCGCCAGGTGGTGGTACTTCCAGTCCACCGGGTCGTGCACGCTGTGCGTCCGCGCGTTGCGCCAGTGCCGGTCGAGGTCGTACTTGGCCGCCGTCGAGCTGGTGCCGCACATCGCGAACAGCTCCGAGGCCGTCTCGACCGCCACCTCACTGGCGAACGCCTTGGCGGCGGCCACGGCCAGGGAACCGCGGGCGGCGGCGTCGGCGTCGGCCGGGACGAGTCCGATCTCCTCGAGGACGGCCGCCGCCTCCCGCAACAGGGCTGCCGCTGCCCGGACGCGGGTCGCCGTGCGGCCGTACCGGTGCAGCACGTGCGGATCATCCGCCGCCGTGGCGGCACCGGCGCGCACCGCCTCGGTGGACGGCCGGGCCTTCTCCCGCAGGTACGCGGCGGCGTCACGCAGCGCCCCCTCGGCGATGCCGACCTCGATCGCCGCATGCACGAGCTGGGCCCGGGCACCCAGCTGCTGCGGCACCTCGAAGGCGCCGGCGTAGTCCAGCACGAGGTCGACCGGCACGTCCTCGAACGTCGTGGTGCCGCTGATCGTGGCGCGCTGGCCCATCACGTCCCAGTCGGTGTCGACGGTCACGCCGTCCGCGTCGCGCGGCACGAAGGCCAGCACCAGCCGGCCGTCGCCGTCCAGCGCGCTGACCGCGATCCAGGCCGCCGTCAGCGCCCCGGTGCAGTAGTACTTGCGGCCGCTGAGCAGGCCGTCCTTCACCCGGGTGGACAGGTCCTGGGCGTGCTTGCCGCCGCGCTCGGCCAACGCGTTGCCGATCCGGCGGCCGGCGAGCACATCGCCGAACAGCCGCGCCCGCAGCGCCGCGTCGCCGTGCACGGTCAGCACGTCGACCAGCAGGAAGTGGGCCTGCGGGACCTGGGCGATCGCCGGGTCGACCGCGGCGAGGACCCGCGTCACCTCGGCCAGCGTGACCGGGCCCAGCGCCGGGCCGCCGTCGGCGGCCGGCACGGT
>NZ_JBEZGQ010001518.1:0-1496 GCF_040650095.1 Actinoplanes sp. NPDC048791
CCGGTGCTCGTCGCGCCGGCGCTGGCCGGGGTGGCGGCGGTGGTTGTCGATTGCGAAGCCGGGCCGATCCGGCTCGGCCTGGCCCGGGGGCTGGCCGCCGCCCTCGGCGCCGACATCATGCCGCTCGATGCGCTTGCCGCCAACCCGACCTCGACACCGCTGAGGAGGGCCGCGTGAAGCCGTCTTTCGTGGTCGCCCCGCCCGTCTCCGCGGTCGCCCGGTGGGTGCCCGCGCCGGCCTCGCGGGTTTCCGCCCCGACCTTGCGGCCCGGACGTTTTCGCGTGTCGTTCATCTCGCCGAGGAAGGCTGCCTGATGCCGCAGGGACAGGTCACCACCGTGCCGCAGGATGGGCTCACCACGCGGCAGCGGCGCCGGCAGGCTGTGCTCGCCGTCCACACCGGACACGGCAAGGGGAAGTCGACCGCCGCGTTCGGGATGGCTCTGCGGGCGTGGAGTGCCGGCTGGTCCATCGGTGTCTTCCAGTTCGTGAAGTCCGAGAAGTGGCGGGTCGGCGAGGAAGCCGCGCTCAAGGCTCTGGGGCAGACCGGCGGGCCGAGCGTGGCCTGGCACAAGATGGGTGAGGGCTGGTCCTGGATCCAGCGGGCCGGCACCGAACGCGATCACGCCGCCGAGGCCGCCGAGGGCTGGGCGCAGATCAAGCGGGACCTGGCTGCCGAGACCCACAAGTTCTATGTGCTCGACGAGTTCACGTACCCGATGAAGTGGGGTTGGGTTGATGTCGCCGACGTCGTCGCGACCCTCGCGGAGCGGCCCGGCACCCAGCACGTGGTGATCACCGGCCGGGACGCGCACCCGGACCTGCTCGCCGCGGCCGACCTGGTCACCGAGATGACGAAGGTCAAGCATCCGATGGACGCCGGCCGCAAGGGACAGCAGGGCATCGAATGGTGAGCATCCCGCGCGTGGTCATCGCCGCGCCCGCCTCCGGCCACGGCAAGACGACGGTGGCCACCGGACTGCTCGCCGCCTTCGCCGCGCGGGGCCTGAGCGTGGCGCCGTTCAAGGTCGGCCCGGACTACATCGATCCCGGCTATCACGCGCTCGCGGCGGGCCGCCCCGGACGCAACCTCGACCCGGTGATGGTCGGCGAGGAACTGATCGGACCCCTGTTCGCGCACGGTTCGGCGGGCACCGACCTGGCCGTCGTCGAGGGTGTGATGGGGCTCTACGACGGGCGTACCGGTGCGGGCGACACCGGGTCGACCGCGCACGTCGCCGGCCTGCTCGACGCGCCGGTCATCCTGGTCGTCGACGCCGCCGCGCAGGGCCGGTCGGTGGCCGCGCTGGTGCACGGCTTCCGCAGCTTCGGCAACGTCCGCCTGGCCGGGGTGATCCTGAACCGGGTCGGCTCGGACCGGCACGAGTCGATCCTGCGCGAGGCGTGCGAGGAGGTGGGCACGCCGGTGCTGGGCGCGATGCGCCGGGCGGATGCCGTCGCGGCCCCGTCCCGCCACCTCGGCCTGGTGCCCGCGGC
>NZ_JBEZGQ010001519.1:0-1494 GCF_040650095.1 Actinoplanes sp. NPDC048791
ACGCGGTCACGTTGTCCGGGTCGCGCTCGACGACCTCGTCGAGGGCGTTCTCGGCGATCCGCAGCCGGCGGTGGAACTCGCGGAACTGCTCCTCGCGGGTGTACTCGGCCCGCGCGGCGCCGCGGGCCTCCCAGGCCCAGAAGACGCCGTGGCAGCCTCTGAGCAGCACCGGCAGCGTGGAGTGCGGCTCGGCGGCGATCCACCCGCCGATCCAGTCCTGCACGCCGTCGACCTCGGCGGCGGACTCCATCAGGTAGGCGTGCGTGTCGGGATCGGGCGCTCCGTCAAGGATGGCCCGGATCGTGACGCCGTCGCGGGCCGCCACGGCCGCCACCAGCGCCCGTACCTGCGGGTCACCGTTGGTCGGGTCGATCATCAGGCCGGCCGTTGCCGGTCCGCGCTTCTTGAATGGCCACATGTGCGATTTCCTCCCCGTGATGGCCGGAGATCCTAGATCATCCGGCCGGCCGGGTGGTGCCGCGCCGGTGCCGTCAATTGCCGTGGAGCAACTAACCCATCGACGTACGCCATGGTGGTGCGGCACAATCTGGCGCGACCTTGCTACGGGGAAGGGCCTCGACATGCCTTATGACGCTTTCATCTCCTACAGTCATGCGGCGGACGGGGCACTGGCACCCACTTTGCAGCGTGGTCTGCAACGACTGGCGAGGCCGTGGCACCGCCGACGGGCGCTGGAGGTGTTCCGCGACCAGACCGGCCTCGGCACCAGCCCGGCGCTGTGGTCGTCCATTCAGAAGGCCCTCGCCGGATCGGAGTACTTCGTCCTGCTGGCCTGCCCGGAGGCAGCGGGCTCCCGCTGGGTCAACCAGGAGATCGAAGCCTGGCTGGCCGACCACCCGGTGGACCGGCTGCTGCCCGTCGTGACGTCCGGGGAGTGGGTCTGGGACTCCGCCCGGGGTGACTTCGACTGGGAGCGGTCGACGGCCGTACCGCCCGCTCTGCGCGGTGTGTTCCAGGAGGAGCCGCGTCACCTGGACCTGCGCTGGGCCCGCTCGGAGAGCGAACTCGACCTGCGCCACGGCCGGTTCCGCGACGCCGTCGCCGAACTGGCTGCCTCCATCCACGGCGTGAGCAAGGAAGACCTGGACAGCGAGGACGTCGCCCGGCACCGCGGGATGATCCGGTTGCGCCGCGGCGTGCTCGCGATCGTGGGCCTGCTCCTCGTGCTGGCCGGGGTCACCGGCGCGCTCGCGGTACGTAACGCGCGTACGGCGAACGCGTCGGCGGTCGAGGCGTCGCGGCAGCAGCAGATCGCCGACCAGCATCGCGTCTCCGCCACGGTCTACGCGGCCGAGGCGCAACGTCAGCAGCAGATCGCCGGGGACGAGCAGCGCCGTGCTCAGCAGGCCACCGCGGACGCCCGCCGGGAACAGGGCAAGGCGGGAGAGGCGGCAGCCGAGGCGGACCGGCAGGAGGACAACGCGACCAAGGCCGCCGCCGCAGCGCGTGAGCAGCAGACCCGGGCCGACCGCG
>NZ_JBEZGQ010001520.1:0-1494 GCF_040650095.1 Actinoplanes sp. NPDC048791
GCGATCCGGGCCGAGCTCGGCACCGCCCTGGCGCCCCGGCTCGCCGAGCTGGGCCTGTCCGCCCTGCCGATCGACGGCATCACGCCGGCGACCGAGCCGGCGTTCCTGGCCCGCCGCCGCGCGGTGCTGGCCGACGCCCCGCCGATCACCGTGGTGGTCTGCACCCGGGAACGGCCCGGCGCCCTGGCCCGCTGCCTGGACAGCCTGCTCGCGCAGGCCTACCCCGACTTCAAGATCCTGGTCGTCGACAACGCGCCGGTGACCGACGCGACCGCCGAGGTCGTCCGCTCGGCGGCCCGCCGCGGCCCGGTCACCTACCTGAAGGAGCCGCGCGCCGGCCTGTCCTTCGCCCGCAACGCCGCGGTGGCGGCCGCGCCGGGCGAGATCATGGCCTGGATCGACGACGACGAGTACGCCGACGTCAACTGGCTGGCCGAGGTCGCCCGCGCCCTGGTCGACCACCCGGAGGCCGACGTGGTCTCCGGCGTGATCGTCCCGGCCGAACTGGAGACCCAGGCGCAGCTGTGGTTCGAGCAGTTCGGCGGGCACAGCAAGGGCCGCGGCTTCAGGCCCGACGTGTTCAGCCCGGCGACCGCGCACATCCAGAGCCCGCTGTACCCGCTGCCGCCGTTCGGCACCGGCGCGAACATGACGTTCCGGGCCGGCGTCATCGAGAGCATCGGCGGCTGGGACACCGCCCTGGGCGCCGGCACCCCGGCGATGGGCTCCGAGGACACCCTGGCGTTCACCCAGGTACTGATCAGCGGCGGCACGATCGTCTACCAGCCCACGGCGGTCACCCACCACTACCACCGGCGCGACCTCGAAGGACTGCACAAGCAGATGGTCGGCTACGGCGCCGGGCTGACCGCCGCGTACACCAGCCTGCTGCTCAAGCGGCCCGGCCTGCTCTGGCCGCTGCTGAAGCTGGCCCCGGGTGCCCTGCGCGACCTGACCAGCAAGGACAGCCTGCGGGTGTCGACGCTGCGCGAGGACTTCCCACGGGAACTGCTGACGGCGAACCGCAAGGGCATGCTGGCGGGACCGCGCGCCTACCTGAAGGGCCGCCGGGCGGCCCGGGCCAAGGCCCGGAGCGGCCGCTGATCGTGGCGACTCAGCCGTTCACCGGAAACTTCCCCCCGCACCGGGCATTCTCGGTCAGGAGGAAGCAGATGTGGCGATCGGTCGGAAATGCGTACGCCACCCCGGCTCGACCGACCGGGGTGGCCGCCGCATGCTGAGCGCGCACCCGACCCCGGAACCCGGCGAACCGGACAAGGGGCCGGTGCTGCGCCCGGCGACCCCGATGACGTCCATCCAGCAGTACGAGTCCCCCGACGCCACGGAGGCCCAGCACATGGCGGACCAGCGCGCGGCCGACCAGCGCGCGCCCGAACCGACCCGGACGCAGGATCGGCCGCAGCACGACCAGCCGCACCCGGAACAGTCCCACCCGGACCAGCCGGACCAGCCGGCCCAGGCGCAGCCGGCCCA
>NZ_JBEZGQ010001521.1:0-1492 GCF_040650095.1 Actinoplanes sp. NPDC048791
AGGTCCGGGCTATCGGCGTAGCCCCGGCCGGCCGCGTCGACGAGCCGGGACACGGCCTGGGCGGTGAGCGACTTGCCGGAGCCGGACTCGCCGACGACGGCGACCGCCTCGCCCCGGCGGATCGAGAACGTCACGCCGCGTACCGGCCGGATCGGTCCTCCGGCGGCCGGGAAGCTGACGGTGAGGTCCCGGACGTCGAGGACCACGTCGGACGCCGGACTGTTGTCCGTGCTCTCGGGTGCGGATGGCGCCGTGCCCACGGGCGCGGCCGGGGAGGGGTTCGCCGAGGCGGGCAGGCCGACCAGGGCGTCCATCCCGAAGCCCTTGGCCACCGACTCACCGAGCAGGTTGAGGGCCAGGCCGGCGACGAGGACGGCCAGCGCCGGGGCGATCGCGGCAGCCGGGTTGAGGTAGAGCACGCCGATGCCGTCGTACAGCAGCCGTCCCCAGTCGTAGGCGGGCGCCTGCACGCCCAGGCCGAGGAACGACAGGCCGGCGAACGCCAGCAGCGCTCCCCCGGCACCCATGGTGGCGTTGACCACCAGCGGCTCGGCGATGTTGGGCAGCAGGTGGCGGATCAGGATGCGGAAGCGGCCCACGCCGGCGATCTGCGCGGCGGCGACGAAGTCCCGGGCCGCGACCCCGGCCAGCAGGGTCTGCACGAGCCGGGCGAACGTCGGCGCCCCGGCCAGCCCGATGGCCAGCACCGCCCCGGTCGCGCCGACGCCGAAGACGACCGCGAAGAACAGCGCGAGCAGCAGGCCCGGGAAGGCGATGGCGATCTGCACGGCTCCCGTCACCAGCCGGCCCAGGCGCCGCCCGAGCAGCCACGGTGCGGTGCCCAGCAGGAGTCCGGCCAGCACGCCGATGGCGGTGGCGGCCAGCGCGAGACCGACCGAGAGCCGGGTCGCCTCCAGCACCCGGAACGCGATGTCCCGGCCCAGGTTGTCGGTGCCGGCCCAGTGCCGCCCGGAGGGTCCGGCCAGGATGTTCGCGGTGTCCACGGCGTCCGCGCGGGCGTCCCACGGCGCCGGCCCGACGAGGGCCAGGACCAGGACCACGAAGACCAGCGCGGCCGCGGCCCGGCCCATGGGCGTGCGCAGCACGCGGAGCCAGCGATGAGCGGTACGGCGGTTCACCTCAGTCCTCCCGGATCGTCGACCGCGGGTCGAGCAGCGCGAGCGCCACGTCGACGGCGGTGTTGATCAGCAGCACGCCCAGGCCGTAGACCAGCACGATGGCCTGGACCAGCGGGTAGTCCTTGCTGAGGATGGAACGCACGATGGTGGTGCCCAGGCCGGGCCAGGCGAACACGTTCTCGACCAGGACGGTGCCCGCGACCATCGACCCGAGGATCAGGCCGCCCAGCGTCAGCGAGGCCGTGGCCGCGTTCGGCAGGGCGTGGCCCAGATACAGCGAGCGGGCCGGCAGGCGCTTGGCCCGCGCCGTCCGCAGATAGTCGGCGTCCAGCACGGCGACCATCTCCACCCGC
>NZ_JBEZGQ010001522.1:0-1491 GCF_040650095.1 Actinoplanes sp. NPDC048791
CTCAGGAGGCGTTCGCCATCGCGGCGGACCGGTGGCCCCGCGACGGCGTGCCGAGCAACGCCCGCGCCTGGCTGATCACGACAGCCCGCAACCGGGCCACCGACCGCATCCGCCGCGAGCGGACCCTGGCCGCCAAGGCCGGCCTGCTCGCCGCCCAGGAGGCCGAAGTGCCGATGACCACCACCGCGTTCCCCGACGAGCGGCTGGAGCTCATCTTCACGTGCTGCCACCCCGCGCTCGCCGTCGAGGCACAGGTCGCGCTCACGCTGCGTACCGTGGGCGGCCTGACCACCGACGAGATCGCCCGCGCCTTCCTGGTCCCGGAACGCACCATGGCGCAGCGCCTGGTCCGGGCCAAACGCAAGATCAAGGCGGCCGGGATCCCGTTCCGGGTGCCGCCAGAGCACCTGCTGCCCGAACGTCTCGACGCCGTGCTGGCCGTCGTGTACCTGATCTTCAACGAGGGCTACGGCGGCCGCGAGGAACTCGCCGCCGAGGCGATCTGGCTGGCCGGTGCGCTGACCGAGCTGCTGCCCGCCGATCCGGAGGTCCGCGGGCTGCTGGCGATGATGCTCCTGCACGACTCCCGCCGCGAGACCCGGTTCCGGGACGGTGAGCTGGTGCTGCTGCCGGATCAGGACCGGTCCCGGTGGAACACCGCGCAGATCGTCCGGGGACGGGCCGAGCTGGACCGGGCGATCACCCTCGGCGGCCGCGGGCCATACGTGTTGCAGGCGGCGATCGCGTCACTGCATGCCGAGACGCCGTGTGACTGGGCGCAGATCGCCGCACTGTACGGCGAGCTCGCCAACCTGACCGCCTCCCCGGTCGTCGAGCTGAACCGGGCCATCGCGGTCGCCGAGATCGACGGGCCGGAGGCCGGTCTGCGCATCGTCGACGGGCTCGGGCTGGACGACTTCCGCTACCTGCACTCGACCCGGGCCGAACTGTTGCGAAGGCTCGAACGCACCGATGAGGCGCGCGAGGCGTACCGGCGGGCGAGGGCGCTCACCGACGACGGTGCCGAACGGCGCTTCCTCGAACGCCGCCTGACGGAACTGCCTCCTCAGCCGCCCGGGTCACCGCGCAACTGATCCGACGGTCGCTTCCGCTTTCCCTCGCCCTCGGTGATCGCCGCCCGCCAGGCACAGGCAACGCTCGCGGCCAGCTGATCCAACGCCGCGTCCATCGCCACGCAGTCCCCCGGGAAGCCGAGGACCTCCGCGCGAAGCAATAACCGCCGCTGCCTCACCACGTACTCGTCGCAGTCGTGCAGCAACTGCAACAGCCGGTCGTCTGCCATGGCGGCTGCGTACCGTACCGACGTTGATCTATGCCTCGGCGACCCCTAAGTCAGCAAAAGCCCGTTGTCGCGAAACCCGCTACGGTGGCGGCCGGCGGCGGCGGTCGGCCTCGGCCAGGTTGTTCTTCGCGACTTCGCGGTCGTCGCCGGCCCCGCGGCGGTGCTCGGCCGCACGGCGCAGATGCTCC
>NZ_JBEZGQ010001523.1:0-1489 GCF_040650095.1 Actinoplanes sp. NPDC048791
TGATGGGCGACACGGCCACGCTGCTGGACTGGGGACAGCGCCCGGCTGCCGGCCGGGGGCCTGGTCGTCCGGCTGGTGCCGTTCGCCGATGAGCAGCTCGACCGGTGGCTGGAGGTCTGGAACGGCACGAACGGCGAGCGACTGGCCGCGGCCGGCCGGCGCCCGCTGTCGGCGACAGTGTTGCGGCGCTTCCCCGACCTGGCCGAGCAGCCGCTGCTGCTGTTGATGCTGGCGCTCTACGACGCCACGGGCAACGCCCTGCAGGGCGACGACGAGACCTTCGAGATCGGCCAGCTCTACGAGCGGCTGCTCAGCGAGTTCGCCGACCGGGAGGTACGCCGGGTGCACGCCGGCCGCCCGGAGTCGGCGATGCCGGAGCTGATCGAGGCGGAGCTGTTGCGGCTGTCCGTCGTCGCGTTCGCGATGTTCCACCGCCTGCGGCTCTGGGCCACCACCGAGGAGCTCGACGCGGACCTGGCCGGGCTGGGTCTGCGGGCGTCGCGGGAGGCGGGCAGCGAGGGCTTCCGGGCGCCGATCACGGCCGGGCAGGAGATGGTCGGGCGGTTCTTCTTCATCCAGCGGGCCCAGGCCCACCAGGACGACCGGACCCGCCAGACGTACGAGTTCCTGCACGCCACGTTCGGCGAGTATCTCGTGGCCCGGTTGGTCGTGCAGGCGTTGCGGGACGCGGCCGCGCGGGCCCGGGCCCGTACCCTGCAGCTCGGCCGGGCCGACGAGGACGACCTGCTGCAGTCGCTGCTCGGCTTCACCCCGCTGAGTGCCCGCACCACGGTCCTGCCGTTCGCCACCGCCCTGCTGCGCGGCCCGGACATGGCGGAAGTCCGGGGGTGGCTGGTGGAACGCCTGCGCACGGCGGTCACCCGGCCGCAGTATGTCCCGCGGGGATACCGGCCGATCGACAAGCGCATCGACCACTGGATGGCGACCTACTCGTTCAACCTGATGCTGCTCACGCTGGCCTGCGGCGGGACCGTGCGGGCGTCGGAGCTCTTCCGCAACGCCAGGGACCCGGCGCACTGGCTGCGGGACACGGCACTGCAGTGGCGGTCGGCCGTACCCGGGGAGATGTTCCTCGACGCGCTGGAGCCGCTGGCCGTCACCCGGGCCTGGGCCGCCGACGGCCGCCGCGACCTGATCCTGGAGCACTCCCCCGGGGCCGGCGTCGATCACGTCGATCCGTTCTGGTCGCACGGTTTCGGCCCGGACTGGGAGTTCCGCGACTCGGATCCCGGCAGTGGCTTCAGCGACCACTTCGCGCTCGGTCCGGCGCTGACGTCGATGCAGCTGAGCAGCGCGCTCAGTGACGACACCCTGCGCCACGCCCTCGAGCCGCTGCTCGACCGGCTGCCGACGGCCGTGGCGACCTTCGCCCTGCACGGGCGGGACGACGCGGAATCCTTCGCCCGCATGCTCGTCCGGCTCTGGATGGCGTCGGCCCTGGGCGACGAACCGGCCGGCCTTCTGCCCG
>NZ_JBEZGQ010001524.1:0-1488 GCF_040650095.1 Actinoplanes sp. NPDC048791
GATCTGGCTACGTCGGCCCCCGGCCCGGCCGGGTCGACCAGCGAACGGACGTACGCCTCGGCCCACAGCACGAGCAGCGGCCGGTGCTCGGGGGCGGCCAGCCACCGCCAGATCTCCGCCACGGGATCGCCGGTGGCCGGCAGCCGCCCGAGCATCGCCAGCTCGTCGCTCCGGGCCCGGTCGAGCAGCGCGCGCACCAGCCCCTCCTTGCTGCCGAAGAGCAGCAACAACACCCGGGGGCTCGACCCGACGGCAGCGGCCAGCGGCCGCAGCGACATGTCCGCCAGGCCGTGCGTCAGCACGTGGTCGTAGGCGCGTTCCAGCAGCTCAGCACGTCGGGCCGACACTCCGCTATCCTCACTGAAACAGTCGTTTCAGTCAAGCGAGGAGGTCGCCATGAGCTCAGCCGAGGCGGTGATCCGGCCCCTGGACCAGCCCGGGGACCTGGGCTGGGTCATCGCGGCCCACGGCGATGTCTACGCCGGCGAGTTCGGCTGGGACCGCAGCTTCGAGGCGCTGGTCGCCCGGATCGTCGCGGACTTCGCCTCCGGCCACGACACCGAGCGCGAGGCGGCCTGGCTCGCCGAGGTCGACGGCCGGCGCGTGGGCTGTGTTTTCTGCGTCGCCGGCCCGGACTCGACGGCCCAGCTGCGGCTGCTGCTGGTCCACCCCGACGGGCGCGGGCACGGCCTCGGCGGCCGCCTGGTGGACACCTGCCTGGAGTTCGCCCGCGACGCCGGCTACCGCACCATGCGGCTGTGGACCAACCATCCGCTGACCGCCGCACGAGCCATCTACCTCAGCCGCGGCTTCACCCTCGTCGATGAGGAGGCCCACCACAGCTTCGGCGTGGAACTGCTCGGGCAGACCTACCAGGCGGAGCTGTCCTGATCAGTGCGTCAGCGCCGCCATCGCCTCGTCGATCGAATCGGTGACCACGATCAGATCCGACTGGTCGCCGTGCGGTGAACGGGCCAGCAGCGGCCGGAGCAGCGCCTCGACCGGCAACGCCGACCAGTGCTCGACCCCCAGGAAGACGAACGCGCCGGACGGGCCGTCGGTGCGGTAGAAGGTCTTCGTCGCCGCCTGGAACACCTCCTGGACCGTGCCGGCCCAGCCCGGAGCGAAGACGATGCCGCCGCGGGCCAGGCGCAGGATCGTGTCCTCCCGGACGGCGTTGGAGAAGTACTTGCCGATCTGGCCGGCGAACAGGTTCGCCGGCTCGTGGCCGTACAGCCAGGTGGGCAGGGCCAGGCCGCCGTGGGTGAGCCGGCCGACCACGTCGGTCGCGGCCGGTGCCGGGTACGCCGTACGCACGGCCAGCGCCGCCGCCGTGTACGGGTCGTGGTCCATGAACTTCGGCGCGGGCGCGAGCAGATCGATCGCCGCGTCCAGCTCGTCCGCTGGGCGACCGGTGAAGTAGGCGCCCAGATTCGCCGCCTCCATCACCCCGGGCCCGCCACCGGTCACGATCAACCGGCCGGCGCC
>NZ_JBEZGQ010001525.1:0-1485 GCF_040650095.1 Actinoplanes sp. NPDC048791
GCGCCGGGTCGTCCAGGGCCGGCACCGCCTCGGCCGCCGGTCCGAGCCGGAGCAGCCCGGTGAGGCCGAGGGCCCGCACCCCGGCCGGCCGCGCGGCGAAGAGCCGTTCCAGGGTGGGCCGGTGCTGCCGCGCGACCGCCTGTTCGTAGGTCGCCTGCGCGGCGCGGTTCCGGATCTGCGCGTCGCCCTCCCGCACCGCGAGGTCCGCCAGGGCGGCCAGGTCGAGGCGGCCCTGCTGCAGGTCGGCGTCGAAGGCCAGCCGCCGCTGGTCGCGATCGGGCGACGCGGCCAATTGCCGCCGCACTTCGTCCGGCGCGGCCAGCACCGCGGCGGTGACCAGCTCACGTGCGAAGTGCCCGCGGAAGCGGTCGGCGAGCTTGACGGCCATCGGTACGGCGCCCGGCAGGAACCGCCCGGGTTCGTCGCTGAGCAGCCGGGTCAGCGCCGCCCGGGCCGGGTTGCGCACCTGCGGGACCCAGTCGTCGGCCCGCAGCACCAGCAGGGCCACCAGTTCCGGGAACGGACGCGCGGCGATGGCGACGACAGCACGTTCCCGGACCCGCCCGTCGCGATGCAGCGCGGCCACAGCGAGGGCGATCGGCGTCCGGCGGCCCTCGGTGAATCGCCGCAGCAGCATGTCGAACACCGGCGCCGGCTGGTCCGCGTACCGCCAGGTGATCCGGCGGATCCGCTCGTCGAGACGTACCAGCAGCCGCGGCCGCCCGCCCAGCCGGGCCAGCGCGGTCCGGGCCGCGTGTTCGTCGTCGCGGGAGTCCGCCTCCGCGAGCAGCTCGACCAGGCGCAGCACTGCCTCGTCGTCGTAGGCGGGCGTCTCGAGCGCAGCGGCCAGGGCGTCGGTCATCGGGCCATGGTGTCAATCCCGGCGCTCGTCAGCGCGGCAATATCAGCGGCAGCCCGAAGGCGGTGAACAGCTTGTCGTCCATGAAGACGACGGTGCGGGTGACAGCAGCGCCGGCGACCTCGAAGACCTGGATGGTGTGGGCGCGGCCGTCGACGTAGGCCGCCGCCGCGAACCCGCCGTTGGCCTCGATCGGCAGCAACCGCCAGTCGGTGCCGCGCATCGCCCAGACCCGGGCGATGAAATCGGCGTACGCGTCGGCACCCACGTACCAGTTGAGCACCGGCGGCATCTCGAGGACCACGTCGGCCACCAGCAGCCGGCGCAGCGCGTCCAGGTCCGCGTTCTCGAAGGCCGCCACGTACCGCTCCACGACGGCCGGATCGGGCGGCGGCCGCAGGTCGTCCTCCGCCACGTCGCCGACCCGGGACCGGGCCCGCTGCAAGCCGCTGTTCACCGCCGCCGTGGTCGTGCCCAGGGTCGCGGCGACCTCCGCGGCGGAGAACTCCAGCACGTCGCGCAGCAGCAGGATCGCCCGCTGCCGGGCCGGCAGGAACTGCAGGGCGGCCACGAACGCCTGCCGCAGCCGGGTGCGGGCGGCGACCACGTCGGCCGGGTCGGTGCGC
>NZ_JBEZGQ010001526.1:0-1485 GCF_040650095.1 Actinoplanes sp. NPDC048791
CGGGCACCAGCCGGCCGACCGAACCACGCCGGGGCGCGTCGAGCGGGCCGCCGGAGATGAAGGCCGACGTCTCGGTCATGCCGAGGCCCTGCGCGACGGCGCAGCCCAGCCGCTCGGCACACCGCTGTTCCTGGTCGGCGCCCAGCGGTGCCGCACCGACACCGACCGCCCGCAGCGAGGACAGGTCGTAGTTGTCGACCATCGGGTGGTACGCCAGCGCCAGCGCGATCGGCGGGACCACGATGGTCAGCGTCGCCCGGTGCTGCTGGATCAGGCTCAGGAACGCCTCCAGGTCGAAGCGCCCCATGGTGACGAGGGTGGTGCCGGCGGCCAGGCTGCCCGGCAGCACCAGGTTGAGGCCGAGCGCGTGGAAGAACGGCGCCACGGCGACCACGACGTCCTGCTCGTGGAAGCTCAGGGAGGCCTGGCCCTGGCGGACGTTGGTGACCAGGGCGGTGTGCGTGAGCTCGACCCCTTTGGGCAGGCCGGAGGTGCCGCTGGAGAAGGGCAGGGCGGCCAGGTCGCGGTCCGGGTCGATCGGCACGTGCACCGGCGGGTACGAGTGGCCGACCAGCTCGCTGAAGGGGGTGGCTCCGGGGGCCGTACCGAGCACGAACACCTCTTCGACCCCGGCCCGGGCCGCCGCGGCCACCGCCTGCTCGGCCAGGGCCGGCACCGTGACCAGCAGCCGGGCCCGGGCGGCGGTCAGCTGAGCGGTGAGCTCCTCGACCGTGGACGCCGGACTCGCGCCGGTGACGATCCCGCCGGCGGCCATCGCCCCGTACGCGATCACGGCGTACTCCGGCAGGTTGGGAAGGTGCACGGCCAGGACGTCGCCGGGCGCGAAGCCCCGGGCGACCAGGCCGGCGGCCATCCGGTCGACGCCGGTGGCGAGATCACGATAGGTGAGCGTGCGGCCGGTGGCCCCGTCGATGAGGGCCGGCTTGTCGCCGAGCCGGGCGGCGTGCCGCAGGACGAGCGCGGGCACGGTGCTCCCGCCGATCTCCACATCGGGCAGGACACTGCGGATCGTGCTGGAAAGAGTCATGACCGCGACCGTAGGAAGCAAGCGTGTGCGGTCCGTTTCCCGACCGTCAGCGCAGCGTGGTTCGCGGTAAGGTCCCAGCTGACGACGGCGGTGACGATGGCGCACGAGGAGCTGCGGGTCCGGGTGCTCGGCTCGGCCGAGCTGACCGTGGGTGGGCGTCCACTCGCGGAGCTGGCGTCCGTCAAGGCCACGGCCCTCGTGTTCTACCTCGCGGTCACCGGCACCGCGCACTCCCGCTCCGCGCTCGCCGGGCTGCTCTGGAGCGAGCTGCCCGAGCCGACCGCGCGGGCCAATCTGCGGCTGGTGCTCACCAAGCTGCGCCGTGCGCTGCCGGAGCACGTGGTGGCGACCCGGCAGACGGTCGCCCTGGCCGCGGACCAGCCGGTCTGGGT
The DNA here is from genome assembly GCF_040650095.1 of Actinoplanes sp. NPDC048791. Classification (NCBI taxonomy): domain Bacteria; kingdom Bacillati; phylum Actinomycetota; class Actinomycetes; order Micromonosporales; family Micromonosporaceae; genus Actinoplanes; species Actinoplanes sp. NPDC048791. Next base: position 1,441 of record NZ_JBEZGQ010001526.1, read on the forward strand.
GGACGCCGCCGAGGTCGCCCGGGCCGCCACCGCCGAGCACGACGG
>NZ_JBEZGQ010001527.1:0-1484 GCF_040650095.1 Actinoplanes sp. NPDC048791
CGGCGCGCTGCTCGTGCTGCTGCTGGTCTTCGGCTCGGTGCTGGCGCTGATGCCGCTGCTGATCGCCGCCGCCTCGATCCTGACCACGTTCCTGATCGTCTGGGGCATCACCGGGGTCACTGACGTGTCCTTCATCGTGCAGTACCTGCTGGCGCTGATCGGCCTGGGCGTGGCCATCGACTACGCGCTGCTGATCGTCACCCGCTGGCGCGAGGAGCGCGGTCACGGCCACAGCAACGCCGACGCGGTCATCCGGGCGATGGGCACGGCGGGCCGGTCGGTGTTCTTCTCCGGGGTGACCGTCGCCGTCAGCCTCGCGGCGCTGATCGCGTTGCCGGTGCCGTTCCTGCGCAGCGTCGGCTTCACCGGCCTGCTCATCCCCGTGGTCAGCGTGCTGGCCGCGCTCACCCTGCTGCCGGCGTTGCTGCTGGTCATCGGCCCCCGCCTGGACTGGCCACACCGCCGCTCGACCGACCCGGAGAGCCGGCTGTGGCGGCGGATCGGCGCGGCGGTGGTCCGGCACCGCTGGTTGTCGATCGCCCTCGCCACGCTCGCCCTGCTGGTGCTGGCCGCGCCGGTGCTCGGGCTGCGGCTGGGCCGGCCGACCAACGAGTCGCTGGCCTCACAGGGCGGCACGGCGGCGGCCGCGGTCACCCGGCTCGACGCCTCCGGCATCGGCTCGGGCCTCACCACACCGATCGAGATCCTGACCCCGGACCCGGCCCGGGTGCGCACCGCGGTGCAGGACATCGACGGGGTGGCCGCCGTGGTGACACCGGCAGCGTGGACCCGCGACGGCCTGTCGGTGGTGGACGTGTGGACCCGCGCGGACAGTTCCTCCGCGGAGGGCGCGGACGCTGCCGCCACGGTCCGGGAGGCGGCCGAGCGGGCGGGTGCGCGGGTGGGCGGCACGCCGGCGCAGGACGCGGACTTCATCGACGCGGTCTACGGCAACGCGTGGTGGGTGGTGCTGGCCATCGTGGTGGTCACGTTCCTGCTGTTGCTGCGGGCGCTGCGCTCGGTGGTGCTCCCGCTCAAGGCGCTGCTGCTGAACGTGATCTCGCTCGGGGCCGCGTACGGGATCACGGTCTGGATCTGGCAGGACGGCCACCTGACCGAGCTGCTGTTCGACCGCACCGCCTCGGGCGCGATCACCGTGTGGATCCCGATCGCGGTGTTCGCGTTCCTGTTCGGCCTGTCGATGGACTACGAGGTGTTCCTGCTGGCCCGCATCCGCGAGGAATACGACCAGGGCCACGACACCGACGCCGCAACCGTGCACGGCGTGGCCCGCACCGGCCGCCTGGTCACCTCGGCGGCGCTGATCCTGTTCCTGGCCTTCATCTCCCTGGCCCAGGTCCCCACGACAGAGGTGAAGATCCTGGCCACAGCCCTGGCCCTGGGCATCGTGATCGACGCGACGATCGTCCGAGGGGTGCTGGCCCCGGCACTGGTGGCGGCGCTGGGCCCGGCCAACTGGTGGC
>NZ_JBEZGQ010001528.1:0-1477 GCF_040650095.1 Actinoplanes sp. NPDC048791
CGCGCCACCCCACCGAGCGGGCGGGTGATCCGGCGGGCCGTCAGCAGCGCCGTGACCCCGGCCGTGGCCGCCGCCACCAGCGTCAGCACGATCACCACGACCACGGTGACGCCGCCCAGCCAGGAGCTGCGTCGCTGCAGGGTGGTGACGCGCCGGGCCAGGGTCCGGTCGAACGCCTCGTTCTCGCTGACGAAGGCCTGGAACAGCGGCTTGCCCTCGGTGACGAAGCGGGCCGCGGTGTCGCTGCGGGGCGGCGCCCGGCGCTGCTGCTCGGCCAGGGCCCACCAGATGTCCGCCCGGACCAGCTGGGCGTCGACGGCCGGCTCCTCGGCGGCGGTCGCCAGCTCCAGCAGGTTCAGGCTCGCCTGGGTGTAGTCGCCGCGGGCGGCGAGATACGTGTCCAGCACCTGAGCGTCGCCGGTCAGCAGATACCCGCGCAGGCCCCGCTGGGCGTCGCCGAGCACCGCCCGCAGCCGGGCGTTGGCCAGCTCCAGCGGCTGCACGTGGGTCGAGAGCTCGCGGACCACCCGGTGCTGCACCAGGACCGTGGTCATCTCGGCCAGCCCGGAACAGACGATCAGGGCCACCAGGACGGCGAACGACCTCGTCAGCAGGCGCCCGACAGAGGGGTCACGGCGCATGGGAGCCGGCTCAGGCCCGGGCTCGGCTCAGCAGGGCCTGGATCCGGGAGACGAGCTCACGGGGACTGAACGGCTTGGTCACGTAATCGTCGGCGCCGGCGCTGAAGCCGCCCTCGACGTCCTGCTCCTGCACCCGGGCGGTGAGCATGATGATCAGCATGCCGGCGGTGGCCGGCTCGGCCCGCAGCATCCGGCACACGTCGATGCCGGAGAGCCCGGGCATCGAGACGTCCAGCACGGCCAGCGTGGGGCGGCGGGCCCGGGCCTGCTCGAGAGCCGCCTGCCCGTCCTCCACCGCGATCACCTCGAGGCCGGACTGCTCGAGCTTGAACGCCACCAGGTCACGGATGTCGGCGTCGTCGTCGGCGACCAGCACCACCGTCACGGCCATTTCCCCCCGTCGAGGCCGCCCGGGAAAGCTCGGCCTACTTACGCTACTTAATCGCACGATATCCGGTTAGTACCGGGTGTGACTGCCGCTCGGCGCAACCGCACGGCAACTGGTGCGCAGCCGCTCTCGCAGCCCCGCCGGGGTGTTCTGGAACCACGACACCCGACCGAGACGCACGGCAGGAGGACCTGATGACTTCCGTGAACCCCGACGACATCCGTACCGAGGCGCTGTTCGTCTCCGACCTGCAGCGCTCGCAGCAGCCCACGCCCGAGCTCATCCGAGCGGCGGTGACCGCGACGGTGGACCGGCTCGGCGAGCGCGGCTGCGCCGCCCTGGTCGCCCAGGAGTTCGGCGAGCACCCGGACTGCGCGCTCGGCCGCATGCAGTGGGCCCGCACCGCGGTCCGCGGGGCGTACGCCGCCGCCTGACTCCCCCGTACGGC